>NZ_JBEPDC010000015.1:0-260991 GCF_040300065.1 Nonomuraea sp. NPDC000554
GACCCGATGCACACCTCCACCAGCACTCCAGCTGCACATCACCACTCCGCGCGCACTCCGATGAGTCGTCGCATCAAATGCAACTCATCGGGGTTGCTGCCTGAGAAGTTCCTTTATGTCAAGCCGTCAGGGGACCCTGGTCACTCACAGCTACTTTGGGGCTGGTCGCACGGACTCGAGCGGAGGGCCTCGTGGGCCGCCTGCTCGATCACCTCAGCCGCCGCGGCGTCCGCCAGCCTCCACCGGCCCGGATCCCGCGCAGCCTCCCGCCGGCGAGCCTGCTCCAGTCGCGCTCACGCATTGCGGCCGCTGCCCTGGGCGACGGCTGCGCCAGCACCGTGCGCAGCATGGCCACGCCCTCCTGCTGGTTCACCGCCGCCTCCGCGCCAGCGCCGCGACGATCTCCGCCTCCCGCTCCTCGCGGTGCCGCGCCATCTCCGCACGAGCCGCCCGGAACGCCTCGTTCGGGCCCGACCGCAGCGTGACGTCGACCACAGGCGGCGGTGCCAGCGCTTCCGCACGACTCACCCGAGGTTCGTCAACGAGCTCGACACCGGCTGCGGCCTCCATGAACTCCCGCGCCCGCCCGCGCTCCTCCTGCTCCTCGCGGCGCCGGGCGTCGGTCGCGGCCGCGCGCTGCGACCGCGACGGCAGCGCCTGGCCGTCGTCGTCGAGCCAGGCAGCGAGGCGATGCCGCACCCAGCCGGGAATGTGCCGCAGCTCGTCCACGCTCGACCACGTGTATGTCCACCGGCTGTCGTCGGGGCGGACGTCCAGCGCGTGCAGCACGTCGGCCACTGTCCAGCCAGCGACGAGGAAGGCCCGCAGCATCCAGCGCAGGTACCAGGGCGTCATGTGCCGGAGCACGTTCGACTCCTGCCGGAGGCGTTCGCAGGCTGCGAGTCTGTCGCGTTTGGTCCTCGGCGATTCGTGCAATGCCCATGTCGGCGAGATTCGTGGGCTGCGGCGGCCATCGCGGAGTGCCTCGCGCGTGCGCGTGGGATCTTTCTTGTCTCTCTCAGGGAGAGAGACAGAGGGGGGTTCACTTATGCGTTTATCCTGGTCAGAGCTGGTGTAATCGGTCGAAACAGGCGTGATGTCGCGACGGATGCACAGCACCCAGACGGCCGCGCGGTTGCCTAGGCCGTCGTCTTCCAGGCCCGCGCTCGTGCCTTTGCGGAAGCGGACCGTGGTGCCCTCCTCGACCACACCGAGCCAGCCGCGCTCTCTGAGCCACCTGACCCAGCGCTTCACTGTCGCCTTGGACAGGCCGGTGCGCTCGCAGATCCTTGCGATCGTCGGCCGGGAGCACATGGTCGTCCAGTCGGCCGCCCAGGCGATCACCTGGGCGACACGGAGCAGGTTGCCGTACCCGTCGTAGCGGAGGGCCAGCACGTCAGGGTCTTCTCGCAGGGCGCGCAGGAACGTCTGCTGGTCGGGGGTGCGGCGCATGCCGCGCGGCACGGACGCGAGGACGAGCGCCTTCGAGGGCGACAGGACTTCGGCCCAGCCGGCCACCGCCGTCACTCCGGAACCCCTGCGTGGGGAGCCGCAGGGGGCGGCAAGATCATTCCGCGTATATTCCGTGAGAGGCGGCACTCACGGGCCGCGACTGGTACACCGTGGCACACGCCAAAAGTTAAGCGGCTGGCGTTGCCGCAGGTCTGGTCGGAGGTTTGGTCCGATCCGGCGATCGTGTCCGGCGGCATGCACCGCCCATACCGCCCCATAGTCTGTACGAGTGGGTCTGAAGGAGGAGCGAGCGGGTCTGGACAGCGGCGTCGCAGGCGGGCGCACCCGCCGGGACGGCGAGCACACGACCGTCACAGGCGCGGGTCCCGATCTCGGCGGGAAGCGGGAGGTCGGACGGCCGGCGGAGGAGTTGGAGAGCGGGCGGCTGGCGGAGGAGCTCGCGGGCGTCGCGGATGCGTACGGCGGTACGGGGCCGACCATGCTCCACCCCACCAGGACCGACGTGGTCGTGCTGCGCAGGGGCGAGGTGGTCGTGAAGGCGCACTCGCGCCGCGACGACGTGGAGTCGCTGCGGCCGCGGCTGCGCGCGGTGGCCTCCGCCGCGCTGAGCGGGGTGATGCTGGCCCCGCTGGAGCCCGAGGTGCTGAGCGTGGCGGGACGCGCGGTCACGGTCTGGCCCGCCGGACGTCCGGTGGCCCACGACGATCCCGACGGCGCCCCGTGGGAGGCGGGGGCGAGGCTGCTGGCCCGGTTACATGCCGTCCCGCTCACGCTGGTGCCCGCGTTACCCGCGGCCGGAGGGCCCGCGAGGGCGGCGCGCGCGGTGCGGCGGATGTCCGGTGACGGGCCCGTCGAGCGGCTCGTCCGCCGTACGTTCGAGGAGCTGCCCGAGCCCGAGCCGCTGCTGCCCGGCTTACTGACGCACGGCGACTGGCATCTGGGCCAGCTGGTCCACCGCGACCGCTGGCTGCTCATCGACGTCGACGACCTGGGCATCGGCGATCCCGCCTGGGACCTGGCCAGGCCCGCCGCCTGGTTCGCCGCCGGGCTGCTCGACCCGGCCGTCTGGAACCGGTTCCTGGGCGCCTACCTGGCGTCGGGCGGGCCCGCGCTGGGCGGCGACGACCCCTGGCGGCGGCTCGACCTGCCCGCCAGGGCGCTGACCGTGCAGCTGGCCGCCGTGGCCGTCGTCAACGCCGAGCGCGAGGGCCGGGAACTGGATGAGGTGGAACACTCGTTGATCGAGTCGTGCAACAGAATCGTCCGAGCGTGACAGGGGTCGCGCGCGGTAGGTTGCTCCTCAGAACCCGAGGCCAAGGAGACCGAGTAGATGCAGTGCCCCAAATGCCGCGGTCACATGCGGACATACGAGCGTAACGGGGTCCACATCGAGCAGTGCGACAACTGCCGTGGGATCTTCCTCGACTACGGCGAGCTCGAGACCCTCACCCAGATGGAGTCGTCGTGGCACGCCGCTCCCCCGCCTCCGCCGCCCGCGCACGGGCCGTCCTGGGGGGCTCCGCACGGCGGCCACGGCGGTCACTACGGCCACCACCGGCAGCGGAGCTGGGTCGGGATGCTCTTCTCGACCTGATCTGCCGAGGGCCGCGCACCGGGAGGTGCGCGGCCTCGCCGTCAGCCGGGGAACTGCTCCGGGTCCACGTCCGAGGTTTTGGCGTTGCCGCCGGAGATGGCGTGCAGGGTGATCCGCCAGTCGTGCCAGAGGATCTGCGTGGCGGTGTAGGTGGTCTTGAACTTCACCGACTTCTGGAACCGTTCGAAGCTGCAGTCGCGGGTGAACGAGCTGCTCTTGCCGTCCCAGTCGACGCCGTGCGTGAAGAAGATCTTGTACGTGCCGTCGCGCACGCCCCGCACCTTGAACTTCGACTTCTTGCGGACGTAGACGCTGAACGCCTTGGAGCCGCCCTTCACCACGGTGACGACCGCGTCGCGGGAGCCGCCGTTGTCGATCTGCAGCGAGCTGCGGCCGTTGAGGGTGTCCTTGCGCAGGTAGTGGCCGTTGCCGAGGCGCCTGTTCTGCTTGCCCTTGGCCTTCACCGTGACCACGTCGGCCGGGAAGCCGCCGGCGCCCTGGAGCGCCTCCCCCGCCTGGTCGAGCGCCTTGAGCTGGCCGTTCAGGTCGGTGAGGACGGCCGAGGAGGTGCACAGCGCGCGGCTGCCCACCTTGCCGGCGCTGGAGCCGAGCGAGGAGGCGAGGTCGCGCAGGCTGGTGACGTACGCGTCGTGCTGGGTTTTGACCTCCTGCGGAGGCGACAGCGCGGCCAGTTCGTCCGCCGAGCTCTCCAGCGCCTGCTCGGCCGTCCCGAGACGCTGGTTGAGGGTCTTGACCGTGCGGGCGCCCGCCATCGAGTTGAGCGCGTCGAGCATCGTCTTGTGCCGGCCGCTCAGCTCGCTCTTGTAGGCGTCGGCGGTGAGCGCCGCCGGCGCGGTCGCGCTCGGGTCGGCACTGGTGCCGGACGGGTTGCTGACGGGCCCGCCCGCGACCCCTCTGGCCACGGGCTCGCCGCCCGTCGGCCCTGGAACCGTCGAGGTGCACGCCACGGTGGACGCGGTGAGGGCCGCCAGGGCGAGCGCGCAGGAGATCAATCGGGGGGCAGACACCTGCCACACTATCGCCCGGTTGATCCCTACGCGTCAATCAGGATTCCGACAGGCCGTCGTACCTGTCCTGCCTGAGCCACCTGGTGATGCCGAGGGTCTCCAGGAACGGCAGGTCGTGGCTGGCCACGATCAGCGCGCCCCGGTAGCCCGCCAGCGCCTGGGCGAGCCGGCGGACGCTGGGCAGGTCCAGATTGTTGGTCGGCTCGTCAAGCAGGAGCAGCTGGGGCGCCGGTTCCGCCGACAGCAGCGCGGCCAGCGTCGCCCGGAAGCGTTCGCCGCCCGACAGCGTGGCGGCCTGCTGCCCGGGCCGCTCGCCCCTGAACAGGAACCGCGCCAGGCGGGCGCGGACCTCGGTCACGGACGCCGACGGCGCCAGGGCCCGCACGTTGTCGAGCACGCTGAGCGAGTCGTCCAGCAGGTCGAGCCGCTGCGGCAGGTACCTGACGGGCACGTGCGCGCCGTGCTCGACGATCCGCCGGAGCAACGTGGTCTTGCCCGACCCGTTCGGCCCGAGCAGCGCGATCCGCTCGGGCCCGCGCACGACCAGCTCCGCGAGCCGCCGCCCGCCCCCGGACGGTCCAGCACCCCGCTCGACCGGTTCCGCGCCGCGCTCCAGCGGCAGGAGGAGGGCCGTGCGGCCGGCGGGCAGCTCGGTGTCCGGCAGCTCGACCCGGATCACCGCGTCGTCGCGGACGGCCTGCTCGGCCTCGGTCAGCCGGTCACGGGCCTCCTCCAGTTTCTCCAGGTGCATGGTGCGGTGCTTGCCCGCCGCCACCTGGGCCTGCCGTTTCCGCTCCTGCATGATGATCTTCGGTTCGCGTTTGGACGCGTACATCTTCCTGCCGTACTGCTTGCGGCGGTCGAGCTTGATGCGGGCCTCGACCAGCTCACGCTGCTGCCTCCTGACGTCGGCCTCGGCGACCCTGACCATGCGCTCGGCGGCGTCCTGCTCGGTCGCGAGGAGCTCCTCGTAGTCGCTCAGGTTGCCCCCGTACATCCGCACGCCGCCGTCGCGCAGGTCGGCGATCTGGTCGACGCGTTCGAGCAGCTCACGGTCGTGGCTGACGACAACGAGCACGCCCTGCCAGGCGGCGACGGCCGCGTACAGCCGCTCCCGCGCCTCGCGGTCGAGATTGTTGGTGGGCTCGTCGAGCAGCAGCACGTCCGGACGTTTGAGGAACTGCGCGGCCAGCGCCACCATGACGGTCTCACCGCCCGACAGGGTGGCGACGGTGCGGTCCAGGCCGACGTGGTCGAGCCCGAGCCGGTCCAGCTCGGCCCTGGCGCGTTCCTCGACGTCCCAGTCGTCGCCGACGGCCGCGAAGTGCTCCTCGGAGACGTCCCCGGCCTCGATGGCGTGCAGCGCCGCGCGGGCGCGGCCGATCCCGAGCAGGTCGGACGTGGTGCGCACGGCGGCCGGCGCGAGGTTCTGCGGCAGGTGGCCGACCGCTCCCGCGACGCTGACCGACCCCGACAGCGGGGTCAGCTCGCCCGCGACGATCCTGAGCAGGGTGGACTTGCCGGACCCGTTGACCCCGATCAGCCCGGTGCGCCCGGCGGGGAAGGCGGCGTCGAGGCCGTCCAGCACCGGGGTCCCGTCGGGCCAGCCGAAGGAGACGTGGTCGATGACGATGGCGAAAGACATGAGGCGGCTCCCATCACAAAAGTCGAAATTTCGTGACTTTGCGGGAAACACTGCGAATGCGCAGCGCAAGGATCTCGCCGAGGTCCAGGAAGGTGCGCACGTGCCCACGACAGGGCGGAACGGCGCGGTGCCCGCGACCTCAGATCCTCACGTCAACTGCCCCCAGGGCTCGGCTATACGGCGCGCGGAACTTTATCCGACCGATCGCTCACCTGGCAACCCCTCTCGCCCGGTGCGCGGCCACGTTCACCCTGTTGGCGCAGGCCAGCGAGCAGAACCTGCGGCGGCCGTTGCGCGAGGTGTCGACGTAGACGGTCTGGCACCCCTCACGGTCGCACCGCCCGAGCCGCCGTCCGCCGGAGAAGCAGATGGCCATGGCCAGCCCGCCCGCGGTGGTGTCCCTGGCCCTGGAGACGATGTCGGCGTCGACGGAGAAGAAGTGCAGGTGCGGCTCGCGCCCGTCGTGCGCGCTCACGTACGGCTTGGACGCGGTGACGTCCAGCAGGTCGTTGATCAGCTTGATCTGGACGTCCTGGTCCTGCTCGCCGAAGACCGGTTCGAGCTCACGCGCCCACTCCTTCAGCCGCTCCGCCTGCTCGGGGGTGAGCTCGGGCCTGAGCATGCCGTTCGCCGTGAGGATCGGCTCCAGCGCCGAGGGGCTGAAGTCGGTGGCGTTGACGAGGTCGGCCGCCAGGGCCGCCCCGTTGCCGCCGTAAGCATTGAAATGCATAAGGCCATTACATCAGATTGGGGTCATGCACTCCGGAAACCCGCACGATCCCCTCGCTCTCACCGTCGTCTCCACGCACGCCACCTCCGACGGCCTGGTCTCCTACCTGCGCTGTTCCTGCGGGGCGTGGGAGGTGCGCACCGGGAGCCTCGTCGGGTGCGTGTCTCCCCGGGCCAAGACCATCGACGGACCCGGCGTCCCGTCCTAGAGTCGGCAGCAGTCACTCTCCGGGAGGTCAGGTATGTCGAGCATTCCCGCCCTGCTGCGCGACCGGATCACGGCCACCCCGCACGCCGAGGCGTACCGCACCCGGTCCGGCGACGACTGGACCTCGGTGACCTGGCGCGAGGTGGGCGAACAGGTGCGGGAGCTGGCGCTCGGCCTGGCCGCGCTGGGGGTGGGTCCCGGCACCACGGTGTCGATCCTCAGCTCGACCAGGCTGGAATGGATCCTCGCCGACCTGGCGGTGCTGTCCACCGGCGCGGCGACCACCACGATCTACCCGTCGAACACGGCGGCCGAGTCGGCGTTCGTGATCGGCGACTCCGGCAGCACGATCGTGGTGGCCGAGGACGACGCCCAGGTGGCCAAGCTCAGGTCGGTACGGAGCGAACTGCCCGGCGTGACCCACGTCGTGGTCATCGACGGCACGCCGGGCGACGACGGCTGGGTGGTCACGCTCGACTCCGTGCGCGCCCCTGACAACACGGACGACACGGACGACACGGGCGGGTACGACGCGATGGTCGACGCCATCGGCCCCGACGACCTGGCCACGCTCATCTACACCTCCGGCACCACCGGCAGGCCCAAGGGCGTGGAACTGACCCACGACAACTGGCTCTACGTCTCGCGCGCGGTGCGCGACCTGAACCTGCTCTCCGGCGACGACCTGCACTTCCTCTGGCTGCCCCTGTCGCACTCGTTCGGCAAGCTGCTGGAGGTCGTGATGATCGACATCGGTGTGCCCACCGCGATCGACGGCCGCCTGGACCAGATCGCCGACAACCTCGGCACGCTGCGGCCCACCTTCATGGCGGCGGCGCCGCGCATCTTCGAGAAGATCCACAACACGGTGGTGGCCACCGTCCAGCGCGAGGGCGGCGTCAAGGAACGCCTGTTCGGCTGGGCGCGCGCGACCGGCCTCCGGGTCTGCCGGGCCAGGCAGCGCGGCGCCGCCATCCCGTTGACCACGCGCGCCGAGTACGCCCTGGCGGACCGGCTGGTCTTCGCCAAGCTGCGGCAGCGGTTCGGCGGCCGGATCCGCTTCTTCATCTCGGGGGCCGCGCCGCTGTCGCAGGACATCGCCGAGTTCTTCGACGCGGCCGGGCTGACGATCCTGGAGGGCTACGGCCTGACCGAGTCGGCGGCGGGCAGCTTCCTCAACCTTCCCGACACGGTGCGGTTCGGCACGGTCGGCCCGCCGCTGCCCGGCACCCGGGTCCGCATCGCCGACGACGGCGAGGTCCTGATCGGCGGGCGCGGCATCATGCGCGGGTACCACGGCCTGCCGGAGGAGACCGCGCAGGCGCTGGAGGACGGCTGGCTGCGCACCGGCGACATCGGCGAGCTGGACTCCGCCGGGCGGCTGCGCATCACCGACCGCAAGAAGGAGCTGATCAAGACCTCGGGGGGCAAGTACGTCGCGCCCACCTACCTGGAGGGCCGGATCAAGGCCGCCTGCCCGTACCTGTCGCACGTGTTCGTGCACGGCGACCGGCGCAACTACTGCACGGCCCTGGTGACGCTGGACATGGACGTGGTCGTCCCGTGGGCCGAGGCCGAGGGCCTGCCCAAGGACCCGGAGGACCTGCGCGAGCACCCCCGCATGCGCGCGGAGGTCGAGAAGGCCGTCGACCAGGTCAACGCCGACCAGGCCGGTTACGCGACGATCAAGAAGTTCGCGATCCTCGCCGAGGATTTCACGGTGGCGACGGGCGAGCTGACGGCGAGCCTGAAGATCAGGCGCAAGGCCGTGGAGGAGCGCTACGCCTCGACGCTGGACTCCTTCTACGACGGCTGATCACGGAGGGCGCCTCGGGTGATCTCCCAGTTGCGGGTGCGCCCCCGCCACGGCGGCGACCTGGTGGCCGTCGGCACGGTCGCCTACGTGTGCGTCCGCGACGGGCGGGCGGCGCCGCTGCCCGCGATGCTCACAGCACCCGCTTGGCTCCGGGCAGCGAGCGCACCAGGTAGGCCAGCCCCCAGCACAGCGGCAGGGAAACGGCCGCCGCGACGGCGAACTTGACGATCGCGATCGCGTGCAGCCCGCTCAGCGCGTAGCCGACGGCGACCAGCACCAGCGGGTGGATGATGTAGACGGTGAACGCCTGGTCCGACAGGAACCTGCCGCGCGGGCCCTGATGGTTGTACCGCTCCCTGAACAGCACGACGAGCCCGATGATGATGCTGACCGCGAACGTGGACTCCCAGGTGGCCGTCACGGCGGTCGCGACGAGGCCCGTGGTCATGCCGGAGAGCGGCAGCAGCACCGCGCTCGACAGGGCGGCGACGAGCAGGCCGATCCGCCCGGCCCGGCGCGACAGGGCCTGGAACCAGCCGCGCCTGAAGGCGATGAGCCCGAGCACGAACATGCTCGCGTACTGCGGCAGGAAGTACGGGGTGGGCAGGCCCAGCACCGGGACGTAGGTGTCGACGGGCACCGGGATCCGCCACAGCGTCGTGGCCACCGACAGGCCGAGCGCGAACAGCACGATCCAGCGCGCCTTCGGCGCCGACGGGCGCTCCTGCGCGGGCCCGCCGAAGCGCCGCCAGAGGACGTAGAGCGCGGCGAAGACGAGCAGCACCTCGACGAACCACATCGGCCCCGGGTCCCAGGAGCCGAGGTAGAACTGCCAGTACGGCAGGTGCTTGTAGGCGCCGTAGGTGCCGAGGGTCACCAGGGGGCGCAGCAGCAGCAGGAAGACCATCAGCGGGATGCCGAGCCGTACCAGCCGGTCGCGCAGGAACGCCCTGCCGCCCTTGCGGTCGTACGAGCCGGGGGTGAAGAAGCCGGAGATGAGGAAGAAGAAGCCCATGAAGAACGCCTGGTTGAAGGTGACCAGGATGTCCAGCACGACGCCGGAGCCGTCGCGCGCGGGCTCGTTGTAGTACCAGAGCGGCATGTTGCCGTAGGTGAGGGCCACGTGGTGGGCGACGACCAGCGCCGTGAGCACGATACGCAGGTTGTCGATGGCGAACAGGCGCGGGCGGGTGAGGGTCGGGGTGGGGGTGGAGGCGGGGGTGGCTCGCGGTTCGGCCTTCATCGGACCGCCCTTTCGAAGAGGTCGGCTAGTTCTCTGGCGTGCGCGTCGAGGTCGTGCCCGGGGCGGACGACCCAGTAGGCGAACATGTTGTCGATGGCCGACGACTGGGTGATCGCCATCACCCGGACGTCGAACTGCCGGAACTCTCCGCTCTCCTGGCCGAGGCGGTAGATCTGTTCCAGCGCCTGGTAGACCTCCTCGTTGGCGTTGATGCCGTAGCGGGGCTGGCCGTCGGCGTCGCGCAGGTTGTAGAAGATCTCGCCCAGCGCCTTGAGCTGGGTGCGGTGGCCGCGCATGTGCTCGGCGACCGACAGGATGTGCGTTCTCAGCAGCTCGGTGGCCGTGGCGACGCCCTCCGTCCTGGCCATGACGTGGTCGGCGATGCCGGCGTAGAGGCGGTTGACGACCTCCTCCATCAACGCGTCCTTGCTGGCGAAGTGGTAGGAGATGACGCCCTTGCTGATGCCCGCGTGCTTGGCGATCTGGGCCAGGGACGCACGGGCGAACCCGAGGTCGGCGATCACCTCGACGGCGGACGCGATGATCTGCGCCCGTCTCGCCTCTTCGATGAACGTCCGACCCTTCTGGCCGTCCGTTCCAATTTCTGACCGCATGGCCAAAATTTAACACACACGGCCAGACAGTGCGCGCGCCCGCGTCGCGCTCCTCGCCGGGAGATCCCGCGGGCGGCCCGTCACGGCTACCTGACGGACAGCGACCTGCGTATCTCGTACGCGCGCAGCGCCCGCTCGCCGCCGTCCCGCAGGACGAAGAGAACGCCACGGTCGTCTCGGTACGGCCGGCGATGGTCGAAGCCGCCGAGATGGATCTCAGTGGGAATACCGTCGGGAAACGCCTCGCACGAGGGCGCACGCCGATCCGGATCCAGGCGGTCGCACGCGTCGCAGATGCTCGGGCGGCGTCGCATCATCCCAGCACTCCCGTCGTGGGGTCGAACACGGGGCCGTCGAAATCGTCGTCATCGTCGATCGGCGGGCGCGTGGACCTGCGGCGGCTCACCGACCTACCCTCGGTGTCCACGATGCGTCCCGGCCAGGCCTCGCCGGTGATCGCCCCTCGCTCCCGCATCTCGTTGAGCCGGGCCAGCGCTCCACTGATCGCCTCGTCGTCGATCCCCTCCGATCTGAGCATGTCGCCGATCCCGGCCGGGTCCAGCTTCCTCACCTTGGTCATCGTCTCCTCGCTGAGTGGCCGCGCCGTGCTGATGAACCGGGCCACGAAGTTCGACAGGATCGGCTGCTTCGCGGACTCGGGGAAGGCGTGCTCGAAGTCGAACTCCACGACGCCGCCCGTCGCGGACCTGCCGAGGTTTCCCCAGTTGCTGTCGCCGTGGCCGGTGAGGTAGTGGCGAACGGCGATCATTTCCTGCTCGCGCTCGGGGAAGTCGTCGACCGAGCTGACCGTTCGCAGGTCGGGCATGTACTCCTGCATCGTGTCGCGCTTGCCGTCCCAGTCCCAGGCCGTGGTGGTGGGGACATGACCGAATCCGAGCATCTGGTCCAGGCGGTAGGCGCTGACCTCACGACCTGAGCGCCCGCCCGTGCCCGCCGGAGTCTCCTTGTCCGGCCTGAGCACTCCGTGGGTGCCGTCGTCGAACGTCACCCGGCGGAACCCGACGTTCAGTCGGCCCGCATGGTGCCCCCTCCGCCACTCCTCGGAGGTGATCCTTCGCCGGCGCAGCTCCTCCTCCCTGCTGGGCTGCGGGTCCTCGTACAGCTTCCGCCGCGGGATCTTGCAGTGCACCGCCACGTTCGTGGCCCAGAACGCGACATGCTCCGGCTGCAACTGCTCTTTCAGCCTCCTCCAGTTGCTGAGGTTGCCGAGGTTGTGCTCGTCGATGAGCCGGGTCGCCTCGTCGCAGGCCCAGGCCCTGTCCATGCCCGCGAGCGGGTCGTTCAGGAAGATCTGTGCGATGCGTCTGGCCTCGCTCACGTCCGGTGGCCGCGACGAGGCCGCGTCCTGCTGCGCTGGCGCCCTCTTGTACGGTTCCGGTTGCGGCGGGAAGAGCTTGTTCAGGCCGATGCCGAACCGCTGTGACACCTCGCCACCGATGAACAACTGGGCTCGCGTGTTCTGTTTGAACTCGCCGACGAAGCCCTCCCAGTTTCGCAGGTCGCCGAGGTTGTAGCGGTCGATGAGGACGGCGGCGGCGTCGATGGCCTGCTTGAACGGAAGCTCGTCGATGCGCCTGGCCTCGTCCGCGGCCTCGCGCCAGGGGGTCGGCGGACGGGTCTCGTCCGGGATCACCGCTTCCGGGATCACCGCTTCCGGAGCTTCCGGGGTGGGTGACGGGGGCGGCGAGGGTTCCGGCTCGTGCTTCGGTTCCAGCCTCGGCGCAGGGTCGGATGGCGGAGTCTCGTCTCCTCTTGACGGTGGCAGACCGTGGTCCCTGATGCTGTGTGAGGCGGAGGGGGCGGGCGTGGGTTCCGCGGGTGGCCGCTGCTGCTGCGCGCCTGGCTCGACGAGCCGGTTCAGCGGGATCTCGAAGTGCTCCATCATCCTTCTGACGTAGAAGGAGCGCGTCTCACTCGTGACGTCGAACGAGTCTCGGAAGCGACGCCAGTTCCGCATGTCGCGCAGACCCAGTTCCTCCATGAACGAGACCAGTTCCTCCCGGGTCTCCCGCAATCGCAGGTATCCGGTGACGGAGATGTCCTCGAGGGCGGCCTTGTACTCCTGTTCAATGCGTACCGCTCGAGAGATGGTGAGCGGGTCGACGCGGGAGTGGAACCCGCCTCCCTGGGGGTCGTGGCCGAACGGCGGCCGCGTGCGCGCGTGGATGAGCTCGCGTGGGCTGCCCCCGGTCCATGGGAGGTTCTCAGGGCTGTGGTGCCGGTCGATCACCTGACCGATCGCCCGCGCGAGCGGGCGGGGGCTTTCGGCGAGCCGGTGCTCGGTGAACGCCTCGGCGATCATGTCGTGCGCGTTCGTGGCTCCGTAGGTGGACAGGTTCCTCTCGACGGCCTCGGGAAGGGAGCCGTCATAGGAGCGGAGGACATCGAGCACGGCCATGTTCAGCTCGCCTCGTACGGCCGGATCGTCGAGAAGCCTGGTGGCCAGGTGGTGGCCGAACTCATGGTGGACGACGCCCTCGATCGAACCGCCGCCGGGGACGGTCCATCCAGTGGCCTCCTCGCTCGCGCCGAGCTCCGGTAGCGCGGCGCGTTCGTTGAGCGCCGAGATGCTGAAGTACAGGCCCGGCTGGTCGCCTGTGGTCGCGAACGCGTCCAGGTCCCGGACGTTCGGGTCGCCGATCTCGGCGAAGTCGGCTGATCGAATGTGCTTCAAGGCGCGGAAGGCCGGCTCGTAGTCCTGCCGCAGGCGCCGCATCGCGTCCGTGACCTTGTGGCTGACCTCGGTGTCCAGGCCGTGCAGCTCGACGTGCGGCCCGGCGGCGAAGGCCAGGTCAGGGGCGGGGGCCGAGTGCGGCGCGCTCGTGGTGGGTGCAGGCGAGACGCCAGGCTGCGTCGCGGGCGCGTGCGCAGGCGAGACGCCGGACTGCGTGGTCGACGCGGCACCTGGTGGCTCGGCCGGCGTCAAGCCGGGCTGGGTCGCGGGCGGAGCGCTTGACCGCGCGGCTGACGGCGTCGTCACGGTGCCGTCGGCCGCGGCCGGCGTAGCGTCAGTGGCGGCTGCTCTCACCCCGTCACCTGCGAATCCGGCTGGTGCGGGGGTGTCGAGCCTGGTGGACACCAGGAGTTCCCGCACCTTGTCGAACGAGGGATCAGGGCGTGCGCTGTCCGGCACGGCCTGACGACTGCTGTCATGAGGCTGCTGGGCGGGGCGTCCCGGCAGGTCGCGCGGTGAGTCAGCGCCGCTGGTGCGTTGCCCCACCCCGTCGCGCGGTGACTCGGCCCCGACGCCGGCGCGCTGCGTCGGCTCCGTTCGCCCCACGGGCTCCGGCTGGCTCGCCGGCATCCGGTCACGGCCGGCCGGTTGGGTGCCACTGGGCGGAGCCGTACCCTGGTGGCCGGGGCCGTTGGCGCTGCCGGCGCGACCGTCCAGAGCCTGACCGGCGTAACCGGGCGAAAGGGCGTGACCGGAGGCGCTCACCTGACCCGCAGGGCCCACGTGGCCCGCGACACCCGGACGCACCGATGCGTCGGCCTGCCTCGCCGCGCCGGAGGACTCAGGAGCGCCAACGTCGCGCGGAGCAGCGCCGGACAGGTCGCGGGCGAGGGTGGCGGCCGGAGGCGGTGCGTCGGACGGGCGGAGCACGGCCCGGAACGTGTCCACGCTGAACGGGCCGGCCATGTTCGTGCGGGCCGCCCCCGCCATCATGGCCCCGAGCAGCGACTCTCCCGTCGGCAACTGCCACTGGTTGTAGATCAACCCGTTGGCCAGCATCCCCGACGGCACGGCAACGGCCGCGCTCGTCAGCCCGGTCTGCAACACCTCCCCGGGATAACGACGGATCTTGTTCATCACCCCGGGCACGCCGCCCGCGGCTCGGTTCAGCGCGCTGATCCCGGGAAGGCGCCCGACGATCGCCGAGACGGGCCTGGCCACCTTGCCCGCGAGCAACGCCCCGATGCCGTCTCCCAGCGCAGAGGACGCGGTCATCTTCCCGTCCCAGGAGGTACGGGTTCCGCGCTCAAGCTGTTCTCGTTGCGCGACGGCGTCCGCCATGACCCCTTCGGCGATCTCCGAGGGCACCTCCCTGACCGCGTGACTCGTGACCGCCCTGGCCAGCAGTCCCTTCCCGGTGACCGGCCTGCTCAGCAAGGCAGGTTTCGCCATCGCACCGGGTGCGTACCGGCGACCGGCCGCTTTCGCGAGCCAGCCGATCACCTCGTCCACGAACGCCCTGAACCGTTGCACACAGGACCCGATCACCTGCCTGGCCACTGCGGCGGTGACGGGGGCGATCAGCGTGGTCAGGGCGGTCGTCCCGATCGCCGTGACGGTGATCCAGAAGCAGACGTTGATCACGAGCTTGGCGTACTGCGTGTCCCGGGCGAAGCTGTCGTGCTGCAGCGCGTAGGCGTGCGCCAGATCCGCCAGCGCGGGCAGCCCCCCACCCTGCGCGACCAGCAGCTCGGCCTGCTCCCTGAACCGGTCCGCCGACGGCCCCGCGTAGCCTTCGAGGACGAGATCGCGAGCCGACCCGCCGGCCTCCGCGAACTCCAGCGCGGCCCGCCGCCAGTCCTCGAAGGCCACGGCCAGCTCGGCGTGCCTGCTCTCGCTCGCCTCTGGCCACATCTGGCCGGACGACAGCAGCGCGATCAGGTGATCGATCCAGTCGGGGAACGCCTGGCCCCACGCCGGAGTGACGTCCTCGGCGAAGCCCGCGCTGCCGATCGTGTCGTCCCGCACCTCAACCGGATGGGCGGCAGCGGGGAGCCCACGCCCCGTGCCAGTGCTCACATCCATCCCCGCCCTACCTGGGGTCCACCTGGCCGATCCGCGTCCGTGTGGACGCGGCCACCTGCGCGTCCGCCTCCACCACCTGGGCCACGCTGTCGTTCAGCACCCGTGCGGCGCTGACGGCCTCGCCTGCCAGGCGACCGCCCGTGGTGAGAAGCGTGCTGGGGCCGCCGCCGGCCATGTAGGCCTGTTCGAACTCCCGCCCGGCCGCGTCGTGGCCCCATGGCGTGGCGGCGTTGAGGCTCTCGATCCTGGCGGCGGCGTCCCGGAGCCGCTCCTCCAGAATCGTGGCCGCCGTCTCCCACCGGCGCGCCCCTTCGGCGGCGACCTGCCGCTGGATCATGAGCCGGTCCGTCATACGCCCCCTCGTCAGACCATTTCGACAAACCGTAATGAGTTGATCAACAGTTCAAAAATCGGCGAAATGACGAGACGGGACGCACCGAAGGCGTGCTCCCCACGGGGAACAGGCCCCTTAGAACCTGAGCCAGCCCGCCCTGGCGTACCAGGTGCCGCCCGCCGTGAGGTGGTCGCCGATCGCCCGTTCGAGCGCGGTGCGGCGGGGCAGCTCGGCGGCCTCGGCGTCGGCCCCGAAGACGAACGCCAGCATGCCGCCCCCGTCCAGGCGTTGCAGCAGGTGGAAGCGGCGCTGGAAGGCCACGATGTTGGAGCCGGGCAGGTACGCGGCGAGCTGGTCGTCGAGCAGCCACGAGTGGCAGGTCGCGACCTGGTGCCGCTCCTCGGGGAAGTGGCGCGGGAAGAACTCTCTGGCCCGCTCGAACGACGCGTCGCACGCCGCCGCCGTCAGCGGGCCCTTGAACTCGGGGATGTGCACGCCGAGCGCCGGATCTCCCGGCCCGGCGGGCGCTCCCGCCGCGGCGACGCCCTCGCCGGTGGCGCCGCGGAGGCGGGTGCGTTCGAACTGGAGCCTGCCCAGGTCGTACAGGATGCCGCGGGCGTGCAGCGTGAACCACCAGGGCGCGTGCAGGCCGCCGGTGCCGTGCCGCCTGCGGTGCACGGCCATGTTGCGGCCCAGGTCGGTCAGCGTCGCCCAGGACACCTCGTCGGGGACGCCGTGCTCGCGGTGGTACTCCCGCGTGTACGGCAGCGCCGCGAGGAAGACGTGCACGAAGAAGTACGGCCCGAACCCGGCGGGCAGCCGGGAGGGGAACGCGGGCGGCCGGTCGAGGCTGCCCATGGTGGAGACCAGCGAGTGGACGCACCGCTCCGCCAGCCACCACCTCCGGCTGCCCCGCTCGGGGACGTCGGCGAGGACGGCGGCGATGTCCTCGTGCGGGACGGCCAGCCTGAGCAGCTCCGTGGTGAGGTCCCGGGGGAAGGAGAGGTCCAGGCCCCCCAGCGACTCCAGGTGGCCGAGCCAGTCGGGGTGGGCCTCGCGCACTGCGTCGATGTCCATCGGCGTTCAGCCTAGCCGCGACCGGTAGACCGCCCTCGCCTCCTCCAGCAGGTCCAGGTGGTCGGCGAGCTGGTCGCGGCCGGCCAGCCGGCCGTGCTGCCTGATCAGGCCCTCCAGGAGGTCCAGCCATTCCAGGCACCAGCGCACGTCGTACTCCCTGGCGACCCGCCTGCCCTCGACGTCCAGGTAGACGGGGCTGGTCAGGGCGTAGCCGGTCTCGGTGAGGGTGCGGGCGTGCGGGGCGCAGAGCACCTCGGCGACGACGTACGTGGGCTCGTGGATCTCCAGCTCCGCCGTCACCGACAGCACCTCCTCCGGACCCGCCTCCCGGTCGGCCAGCCGTTCGGCGGCGGCGCGGACCCCTTCGGCGGTGCGGATCCTGACGGCGGTCACCTCGGGTCCGAGCGCTCCCGCGGTGACCGTGATCCGGTCGCCGGGCAGGACGTCGACCGTGTCGCCGGGCCCGTGGCCGTCGACCGACAGCTCCACCCACGGCCCGGTGGTGGCGAACGTGCGGCCCGCCCGCACCGCGGCGGCGTAGGACGCGGCCGTCAACGCCCCCTCCACCCGCGCGTACACCCGCGCCCAGCCGGGTGGGTTCGACTGGTTGCCGGCCCGGGTGAAAGAGATCATCGCGTCGGTGCCCGCGGTGACGGCGAGCCGGTTGCCCGCCCCGACCAGCCGCCGGTAGACGGTCGCGGTCGACGGGATCGAGGAGTGGGTGAGCACGTCCAGGCTGTCGACGAGGCCGAGCGCGGCGTCGGCGACCAGCTCGCGGGAGGCGCAGTTGCGCGGCCACGGCCAGACGATCGCCTTGGGCGGGTCGCCGTCCTTGATCGGCAGCCGGAACGGGTGGCTGTAGCCGACCAGCGCCCCGAGCCCGCGCAGCTCGCGCAGCCCCTCGGCGTTGGGCGGCCAGTCGGCGTCGCCGTCGAAGCCGGTGTGGAAGCGGCTCGGCACGGCCTCGGACGCGAACGCGTAGGCGTGGCCGAGCAGGTCGTTGCGGTACTCCACGCCCATCCTGGCCAGGTGGGTGGCGTCGGACCAGGGCAGGTCGGCGGCGATCCAGTGGTGGAGCGCCTCGCGGTCGTAGACGCGCCCGCCCGACACGTTGCCCGCCAGCAGGTTGAGCACGTGCAGGTCCTCGCCGTGCTGCGCGGCGGCGGCGTCGGCGGGGACCGCGACCACGTCGCCCGCCCAGTTCAGGTGGACGTGCAGGTCGCCGCCGTACCAGCCGCGGGCCGCGGCGTCGTACAGCCGTGGCGGGGCGAGCCGCACCAGACGCTGCTCACCCGCCTCGGGCTCGACGCGGACGCTGTCCTCACCGTGCTCCATGCCGCGCGCCACCGTGACCGTCAGCGGCTCGGCGGGGACGTCCACCAGGACGTCGTCGCCGTGGAAGTACGGCCTGCCGTGGAAGTCGTACCGGTGCGGGACCCCGTCGGGGAACCAGCCCTGCCCACCGGCCCCGGCGACGCTCCACCGGCACGGGACCCCGGCCACCAGCCGCAGCCTCGCCCTCGGTGCCGTCCTGGTGAGCCGTCCCAGCTCGACGGGCACGCCGTCGACGGTGAGTTCGGCGTGCGGGGCGACGTCGACCAGCCAGGCGCCGCGCCCGGGAAGCTCGCGGCGCACCCCGTCGACGCCGACCACGACGGCGTGCTTCCGCCGCGAGTCGACGAGGAGCGGAACGGGTGGCCCGCCGTTCGCGCCCGCTCCCCCGAGGACCACGTGGGTGGCGCCCTCCAGGACGGCTCCCGTGTCCGTGACGCGCAGGGCGGCGAGGTGGCCGGGAAGCTCGCCGTCGAGGGTGTCGCGGAGCAGCTCGTCGTAGTCGGGTTCGGCGAGCAGGGTGCCGAGGTGGTCGAGCGGTTCGCCGGGATGCCGTTCCGTCAGCCGCTCCACCACCAGCCGCCAGAAGCGGTCGGTCAGCGCGGTGGGCAGCACCCTGCGCGTGGCGAACAACTTCACGTAGGAGATCTCGGGCTCGCCCCACGTGATGCCGTGCTCCCCGAGCAACCGGCCGTACTCGTGCAGCGCCTCCGCGACCGTCTCGGGCAGCATCGACTCTTCGCACACGCGCGCCTCCCCAGCGTCGGTTGCGCGCCATCGTGACACGGATCACGGGTGCGGCCGGCTCCGCTGCGTGGTGCGGATGTTGATATTTCCACCTGCGGCGGAGGACTCCACACCTGGGAGACGAGCCTTCTTCGCCTTCCTCGCGTCAGATCCGCTTGAACGCCCCCAGGAGGCGCTCCGCGGCCAGGACGGGGGTGAGCGCGCCCGCGAGGACTTCGCGCTCCACGTCCGCGGTGATCGCCGCCACCTCCGGGTCGTCGCGCAGCTCCGCCAGGAGGCGGTCGCGCACCAGGGTCCAGGTCCACTGCACCTGCTGGCGGCGGCGCTTGGCCGCCACGTCGAGGCCGTCCTGGTGGGCGAGGATCTGCCGCCACAGCTCGTCGAGCCCGGCGCCGGTGAGTCCGCTGCAGGTGAGGACCGGGGGCGGGGCGCTGTCGGAGCGGAGCATGCGCAGCGCGCCGGCCAGCTCCCTCGCCGCCTTGCGGGCCGCCTGCTCGTGCTCGCCGTCGGCCTTGTTGACGGCGATGACGTCCGCCAGCTCCAGCACGCCCTTCTTGATGCCCTGGAGCTGGTCGCCCGTCCTGGCGAGGCTGAGCAGCAGGAACGTGTCGACCATGTCGGCCGCCGCGGTCTCCGACTGCCCGACGCCGACGGTCTCGACGAACACCACGTCGAACCCGGCCGCCTCGACCACGACCATGGCCTCCCTGGTCGCCCGGGTGACGCCGCCCAGCGTGCCGGAGGTGGGCGAGGGCCTGATGAACGCGGCCGGGTCCGTCGACAGGCGGGCCATGCGGGTCTTGTCGCCGAGGATGCTGCCGCCCGTCCTGGTGGAGGACGGGTCCACGGCCAGCACGGCGACCCGGTGGCCCTGGCCGGTCAGCAGGGTGCCGAGGGCGTCGACGAAGGTCGACTTGCCCACGCCCGGCACGCCGGAGATGGCGACCCGGCGGGCCCTGCCGGCGAGCGGGGTCAGCTCCACCAGCAGCTGCTGCGCCAGCGCGATGTGGTCGGACCTGGTCGACTCCACCAGCGTGATCGCGCGGGCGATCCAGACGCGAGATCCGTCCTTGACACCCTGGACGTAGTCCTCCAGCGAGCGCACCGGCCTCCTCCTCTCCTCCAGCTCGATCAGCCTAACTCCCGACATGTGCCGAAATTTGCCGCTAAGGTCATGGAACGTTGTGTCCCACCCGTCACAGGAGTCACTCCCCTTATGCCCAACGTCGAACCACTTCGGGAGGGCGACCCGACCGCGGTGGGGCCCTACCGGCTGGCCGGACGGCTCGGCGCGGGCGGCCAGGGCGTCGTCTACCTCGGCCAGGCGCGCAACGGGACGGCGGTCGCGGTCAAGGTGCTCCGCGACGACCTGACCGGCGACGACCGCCTCGCCGGCGAGCTCGCCGCCGCCCGCCAGGTGGAGCCGTCCGGCATCGCACGGGTGCTCGACGCGTCCTTCTCGGGCCGTCCGTACATCGTGACCGAGTATGTGGAAGGGCCGTCGCTCCAGCAGGCCGGCAGGCTCACCGGAGTGCAGGTGCGGCTGCTCGCGGTCGCGACGGCGACCGCGCTGGCCGCGATCCACTGGGCGGGCGTGGTGCACCGCGACTTCAAGCCCTCCAACGTGCTGCTCGGCCGTGACGGCCCGCGCGTCACCGACTTCGGCATCGCCCGCGCGCTGAACCAGGGGATGAGCGCGACGAGCAGCATCGTCGGCACCCCCGCCTACATGGCGCCTGAGCAGCTCGCGGGGCAGCCGGTGGGGGCGCCCTCTGACGTGTTCTCGTGGGCGTCGGTGATCGTGTTCGCGGCGACCGGCGTGCCACCGTTCGGCGACGACTCGCTGCCCGCCGTGATCAACCGCATCCTGCACGACGAGCCGCAGATCGGCGAGCTGCCGGAGCCGCTGCGCTCGACGGTGCTCGCCTGCCTCGTCAAGGACCCGGCCCGCCGTCCCGCCATGCAGGACGTGCTCCACCACCTGGCCGGCGGCCAGACCCCGGCACCCACCGAGGGACCTGTCACCGGCCCCTTCCAACCCGGACGCGAGGGGCCGGTCACCGCGTCCCCCCAGCCCGGAGGTGAGAGGCCGGTCAGCGCCCCTCCCAAGCGCGGCCGCCGGCGGCGCGTCAAGACGGTGATGATCGCGGGCGTGTCCGGCCTGTCGGCGCTGGCGCTGGCGGGGGCCATCGTGTGGCTGACGCCCTCGACGCCGCAGCCCAGGACGCGGAACCTGGCGGGCAGCTCCGCGTCCACACCGCCCTCCGCCACGGCCTCACCGTCCAGGACCAGGAAGAAGGACCACTCGCCCGCTCCCGAGCGGACGGCCACCGAGGAGCCCGGCGCGGACACCACGTCCGAGCCGTCGGCGAGCACCGCGGCCGGACGGCTGCGGCTGCGGTACGTTCGCGCGGGCGGCGCCATGAACGGCGACTGCTGGGCCGGCGGCGAGGTGACGCTGCGGGCGCTGGTGGAGCGCGACGGCGCGCCGGTGAGCTTCAGCTACGTGTGGATCATCGACGGCAAGTCGGTCGGCCGGTCCACGCGCTTCATCTCCGAGGACGGCAAGCAGTACCTGACCTCGCCCCGCAACCTCACGGGGTCCGGCAGCACGCACAACGTCACGCTGCGCATCACCTCTCCCGTGACCCAGCAGCGGACCATCCCGGTCACGCTCTGCCCGCGCCAGACGTACTGACGCCCAAGCCCCTCCTCCGCCGCCGGCCAGGCTCGCCCCCACACACTCGCCTCGGCCGGAGGCAGGGCCGCGCCCGACACCCGCCTCGGCCGGAGGTCCGGAAGCGGGGCCGCGCTCGATTCCTGCCTCGGGCGGGGGCGTCGATCGATCTGATCGTCCCAGAGTGGGGGCCATGGAGAGCGGCCCGCCCAAGGTCCGCCAAGTCGCGGGCCGGTGCTCCGGCCGTCAGTCCGGAGCGGAGTTCAACGGTGACGGGCTCGCAGGTCGGCCAGGAGGTCGAGGGCGGCGTCGGCGATCACCGTTCCCGGCGGGAAGATCGCGGCGGCTCCGGCGGCGCGCAGCTCGTCGAAGTCGCCGGGCGGGATGACACCGCCCACCACGATCATGATGTCCTCCGCGTCCAGGTCGGCCAGCGCCTGCCGCAGCGCCGGCACCAGCGTCAGGTGCCCGGCGGCCAGTGAGGAGACGCCGACGACGTGCACGTCCGCCTCGACGGCCTGCCGCGCCACCTCCTCCGGTGTCTGGAACAGCGGGCCGACGTCCACGTCGAACCCCAGGTCGGCGAAGGCCGAGGCGATCACCTTCTGCCCGCGGTCGTGGCCGTCCTGCCCCATCTTGGCGACCAGGATGCGCGGCCGCCGCCCCTCGGACCGCTCGAAGTCGGCGCACGCCTGTCGGACGCGTTCGATGTTGGCGGCGGGGCCCGCCTCGTCCCGATACACCCCGGAAATGGTACGGATCTGCCCCGCGTGCCGCCCGAAGACGCGCTCCAGCGCGTCGGAGATCTCCCCCACGGTCGCCTTGGCCCGGGCCGCGTCCACGGAGAGCTTGAGCAGGTTGTGCTCGAGGCCGGGCGTGGGGCTGTCGGCGGCCTTGGTGAGGGCGTCGAGCGCGCGCTGCACGGCGTCGCCGTCGCGTTCGGCCCTGAGCCTGCGCAGCTTGTCGAGCTGCTGGGCGCGGACGGCGCTGTTGTCGACCTTGAGCACGTCGATCGGCTCGTCGGCGTCCGGACGGTACTTGTTGACGCCGATCACCGGCTGGCGTCCGGAGTCGATGCGCGCCTGGGTGCGGGCCGCCGCCTCCTCGATGCGCAGCTTGGGCAGCCCGGCCTCGATGGCCCTGGCCATGCCGCCCGCCGCCTCGACCTCCTGGATGTGCGCCCAGGCGCGTTCCGCCAGGTCGTGGGTGAGCCGCTCGACGTAGTAGGAGCCGCCCCAGGGGTCGATCACCTTGGTCGTTCCGGACTCCTGCTGCAGCAGCAGCTGGGTGTTGCGGGCGATACGGGCGGAGAAGTCCGTGGGGAGCGCCAGGGCCTCGTCCAGGGCGTTGGTGTGCAGGGACTGGGTGTGCCCCTGGGTGGCCGCCATGGCCTCGACGCAGGTGCGGGCGACGTTGTTGAAGACGTCCTGGGCGGTGAGGGACCAGCCGGACGTCTGGGAATGCGTCCGCAGGCTCAGCGACTTCGGGTCTTTCGCACCGAATCCGGCGACCAGTTTCGCCCACAGCAGCCGGGCCGCGCGCAGCTTGGCGACCTCCATGAAGAAGTTCATCCCGATGCACCAGAAGAACGACAGCCTCGGCGCGAACCGGTCGACGTCCAGCCCGGCGGCGACGCCGCGCCGCAGGTACTCGACGCCGTCGGCGAGCGTGTAGGCCAGCTCCAGGTCGCAGGTGGCCCCGGCCTCCTGGATGTGGTACCCCGAAATACTGATCGAATTGAATTTCGGCATCTTTTCGCTGGTGTACGCGAAAATATCCGAAATAATCCGCATAGACGGCGCTGGGGGATAAATGTAGGTGTTCCGGACCATGAACTCCTTGAGGATGTCGTTCTGGATGGTCCCGGTCAGCCGCTCGGGCGCCACCCCCTGCTCCTCGGCGGCCACGATGTACAGCGCCAGGACGGGCAGCACCGCGCCGTTCATGGTCATCGACACCGACATCCGGTCCAGCGGGATCCCGTCGAAGAGCTGCCGCATGTCGTAGATCGAGTCGATGGCGACCCCGGCCATGCCGACGTCCCCGGCGACGCGCGGATGATCGGAGTCGTAGCCGCGGTGCGTGGCCAGGTCGAACGCGACCGACAGGCCCTTCTGCCCGGCGGCGAGGTTACGGCGGTAGAAGGCGTTGGAGTCCTCGGCCGTGGAGAAGCCCGCGTACTGGCGGATCGTCCACGGCTGGTTGACGTACATGGTCGGGTACGGGCCGCGCAGGTAGGGCGGGGCTCCCGGGTAGGTCTGGAGGAAGTCCAGCCCGTCCAGGTCACGGGCGGTGTAGAGCTGCCGGACCTCGATCCCCTCAGGGGTCTCCCAGACCTCGGCGTCCTGCCACCCGGGAAGCGACCCCTGCGCCTGCCCCTGCTCGTTCAACGGGATACCGGAGAAATCGGGAATCATCGGGTCACCTCCAGGTCCTCGAAGGTCGTGCGGAGCACGGTGAGTGCATCGCATCCGGCGTACAGACAGCCATCAACGCCCTCATACTCTCCCTTCCCCGCCAACCACAACTTTCTCGCTCCCGCCCGTTTCAACGCGGCGGCCACCGCCGTGGCGTGCTCCGCGTACATCCGGTCACTGGAGCACAGGCACGCCACCCGGGCCCCGCTCGCCGCGAAGGCCGCGGCGATCCGCTCGGGGTCGCTCCCCGGCCCGGCGCTCTCGGTGCCGATCCCGCCCGCCTGGAACAGGTTCCCGGCGAACGCCGCCCGCGCGGTGTACGCCGCGACCGTCCCGATGGTGGCCAGGAACACCTTCGGCCGCTCAGGCTGGGCGTCGGCGAGATCCCGCAACGCCTCGAACTCCTGCGCATACCGGACGACACCCCCGCTCGCGCCGACCCGTCCCCCGGCCTCAGGAACCTCCGCGACGCGGCCGGAGCCACCCGCCTCTCCACCAGCGCGCGTCTGCGGCGTCCCCGCCTCCTCGGCGGCACGGGTCCCGAGCGCCCTGGGCTCGCGGGGGTCCGGCTCTGTGGGGGTCGGGCGGTTGAGGGGCTTCTCGTTGATGTCGGGGAACTCGCTGACGCCCGTGATCGGGAAGCGACGGTGGGCGACGTCGTCGGCGCGGCGCGCCCTGGTGGCGGCGATCCGTTCGGCGATCAGGTCGGAGGCCGCTTCGAAGCCGCCCGCCGCCTCGATCTCTTGGAACCAGGCCCAGGCCCGCTCGGCGAGGTCGGCGGTACGGCGCTCGACGTACCAGGAACCGCCCGCGGGGTCGATGACCCGGCCCAGACTCGACTCCTCCAGCAGCAGCGACTGGGTGTTGCGGGCGATGCGGCGGGAGAAGGCGTCGGGCAGCCTCAGACGGGTGTCGAACGGCTGCACGGTGACGGCGTCCGCGCCGCCGACCCCGGCCGCGAAGCAGGCGAGCGTGGTGCGCAGCATGTTCACCCAGGGGTCGCGGGCGGTCATCATCGCGGAGCTCGTCACGGCGTGCTGCCGCTGCCCGCCCTCCTCGGGCGCGCCGCACACCTCGGCGACCCGCGCCCACAGCCTGCGCGCGGCCCGCAGCTTGGCGATGGTGGCGAACTGGTCGGCGGTGGCGGCGTAACGGAAGTCAAGCTGACCAAGCGCTTGGACAACACCGAGTCCCGTCCCGGAGGCTCCCGTGCCGGTAAGGGCGCGCAGGTGGGCGACGCCGAGGGCGATCGAGCAGCCGAGTTCTTCTGCGTCGCTGCCGCCCGCGTCGTGATACGGCGTGGCGTCCACGGTGACGGCTCGGAGCCCGGGATGGTCGGCCACGCAGCGCTTCGCCAGGTTGACGACGACATCCTGGCTGGACGGCGCGCCGCCCGCCGGGGTGGCGAGGCTCGCGCCCAGGTTGCCCGTGACGGCGGTGCCGCGGGCCGCGGCCAGGGCGAGGAGGGCCTCGGCCGCCTCCGAGGTCCGGGGACCCGCGTCGAGGACGATCGGGGCGAGGTCGAGGTAGACGTCCCTGAGGACGGTGGGCAGCTCGGCGACCGGGATGGCGTCGTCGCCGATGACCAGCCAGAGGGAGGTGACGCCGTTCTCCAGATCGGCGAGGACCGCCTCGGGGTCGGGGGCCGCGTGCCGCTGTCTGACGTCCCAGCCGGTGGAGGTGCGGGAGCCGCGGACGAACGGCGGCGAGCCCGGCAGGCCGGGGTCGGCGGGCAGGTCGGAGGCGTCGTACAGCGGCGCGATGGTCAGATCGTCGTAGGTGTGGCCGGCCAGCGCCTCCTCGGGCGACCCGGCCTCCACCCCGGACTTGCGCAGGACGGCGAGCGCCAGCGCCCGCCAGTCGTCACGGGTGGTCCCTGGGAAACCGGCTGCCAGATCCATGATTCGGATAGTAGGCGGAAGCGTTCAGAGCCGGTAACCGGGACCCCCGTCAGATAACCCCAGCAAACGCCCACCCCCTCCCCTCATCCGGCAACCGGGCGCGGCTCCCCTCGGCCCCCTGAGACGCCCGCCGCCCACGGCCGCGGACAAACGCGCTGGCGTGTCGTCCCGACAGGGTTAAGGGGCTTCCCAGGTGAGGCGCCAGGTGAGGGGGCCGACCGTGCCGTCGTCGTCGATGTGCTGTTCGCGCTGGAAGCGGCGGCACACGTCCCGCGCCTCCGGGCCGTAGGCGCCGTCGACGTCGACGGTCCAGCCGCGCCGGCGCATCTGCTGCTGCCAGGTGCGCACGTCGTCGCCGCGCGTCACCGGCGGATACCGTAACAGCCGCCCGGGAAACGGCGGGGCGCTGGTGCCGGGTTCGCCGCCGCCCCCGCCGGGACGGGGCGCGCCGCGCTTGACCCACGCGTAGAGCCGCTCTCCGGGGCAGTCGGTGTTGTACCCGTCGCGGTGCCCCTTGATCTCCTTGCCCGCGTTCCCCAACTCGCGCAGGTGGCCGGCGGCGTCGAGGATGGCGTGCAGCATGGTGTCGGGCGGCACCACGAGCCCGGCGTTGCCGACCAGCCCGAGGACGGCGTAGTGCCCGGAGTTGAGGCCCGCGCCGTTGGCGGCGGGCAGGTGGTGCGGCCCGCGCCCTTCGAACACCTTGCGGTGCGGGCAGGCGACGTAGGTGTTGCCGGTGAAGTACACGGTGCCGTCGCGGCGGGCGAGCCAGCTCTGGTTCTCCGTCCGGGGGCACCAGATCTCGCCGTGGTACTCCTCGCGGACGATCTGGAAGTCGTCCCGCTCCCGGGGGGCGAGGTGGTGCCGCCCCTCCAGGACGACCTCCCACGACCCGGTGTGCCGGATGGCCGCGGAATGCCCCGCCAGCAGCGCGGCGAACATGAACGCCTCGGCGGCGGCCCGGTCCTTCCAGGCGGGCCTGCCGTCGCCCGCGACCATGAACGTGTCGACGAGCAGCGCCAGCTGGGCCCTGGTGAGGGCGAGCAGGAAGCCGAGCCCCGGGACGCCGCCGGGAGCGGCCTCCAGGAGCCGCCTTCCGGCGTCGTCCGACAGCTGGAACTCGACGAGGTCCCCGGCGGGGGACTCGTGCCAGCCCGGCGCACGGCCGAGGAGCGCGCTCAGCGCGGCCCTGACCCTGGTGACGTGGGCGGGGCGCACGGTCACGGAGGGACGCCCCCCGAACCAGGCCACGAGCTCCACGAAGGCGTCGGACCACTTCGCCTCGGCAGGCAGGTCGGCGCAGGGAGCCGCGAGGAGGATCCGGTCTCGGTGGCCGATCGTCTCCGTCGTCACCCAGAGACGTTCGCGGCGCGGGCCTTCGACGGGCCAGCGGTGCTGCGGCGTGGTGCGGGACGAGTGCCCCGGCCCCTGCATGCGCACCATCTCCCGGCGGCGGGCCGGGAAGACGCACACCTCCAGGACGGGCTGCCACCGGGAGACACCGAGCTCGTGGTCGAGCGTGAGCGCGATGTCCCCCACCTGTAATTCGCGGTACGACGTCCAGCCCCGCTGGGTGAGGATCTCCGTCTCCTCGTCCACGCAGTAGCCGATGTCGATCCAGCCGTTGCCGTCCATGTGCGAGTTCTGGATGGAGCGGACGAGGGCGGCGCAGCCGTCATGGTCGTCGACGATGGCGGGGTTCACCCGGCCGCCCGTGTAGTGGACCTTGGTGCCCTTGGTCGACTCTAGCTGTGTGTAGTCGCCACGCGGGGCTCGCGCTCCCCAGTCACCACGTTTGATGAGGTCGAAGGCCATGCCGATCTCCGGGGGGGTTGACAGTGACGACTCAACGTAACGCGGGATGTGCGGACAGGTCCCCGGATTGCAGTAATTGGCCTACGGCCGGATGACGCGCCTGTCCGTCACGATGGCGGTGATGAGGTCGTGCGGCGTCACGTCGAACGCGGGGTTGAGCGCCTCGGTCCCCTCGGGCGCCACCCGCACGCCTCCGAGGGAGACGACCTCGTCGCCGCCCCGGTCCTCGATGTGGATGTGCTCTCCCGACGGGGTGGCGGGGTCGATGGTGGTCTCGGGCGCGACGACGATGAACGGCACCCCGGCGCGTTCCGCGCCGAGCGCCAGCGCGTAGGAGCCGATCTTGTTGGCGGTGTCGCCGTTGGCGGCGATGCGGTCGGCGCCGATGAGGACGGCGTCGATGCCGCCCTTGGCCAGCAGGTACGGCCCGGCGGAGTCGGTGACGAGCCGGTGCGGGGCGCCCATTCTGGCGAGTTCCCAGGTGGTGAGCCTGGCGCCCTGGAGCAGCGGCCGGGTTTCCAGGGCCAGGACCTCGGCCAGCCGCCCGCGCTCGTGCAGGGTCTGGACGACGCCGAGCGCGGTGCCCCGTTCGACGGCGGCGAGCCCGCCGCTGTTGCACACGGTCATGATGCGCAGGCGGTCGCCGTCGAGCAGGTCGGCCCCGCGCTCCCCCATGGCCACGCAGGCCGCGATGTCGTCGTCGCGGATGCGCAGCGCGGCGTCGAGCACGGCCCGGGGGCCTTCGGGCAGGCGGGCGGCGGCCTGGTCGACGCCCCAGGCGAGGTTCACGGCGGTCGGCCTGGCGGCGCGCAGCCGGGCGATGGCGCCGGGGTCCTCCCCGGCCAGGGCGACGCCGAGCGCGCCTGCCACGCCGAGGGCGGGCGCGCCGCGGACGGCCAGCCGCCGGATGGCGTCGATCAGCTCGTCGACGGTGTGGATGCGGAGCATCACGCACTCGCCGGGCAGCCGGGTCTGGTCGATGAGCTCGATGGCGCC
Source organism: Nonomuraea sp. NPDC000554 (assembly GCF_040300065.1). Taxonomy (NCBI): domain Bacteria; kingdom Bacillati; phylum Actinomycetota; class Actinomycetes; order Streptosporangiales; family Streptosporangiaceae; genus Nonomuraea; species Nonomuraea sp. NPDC000554. The sequence continues at coordinate 28,427 of NZ_JBEPDC010000015.1, forward strand.
GTCCACCCAGTCGATGGTTCTCACGCCGCCCAGTCTCGCCAAAACCTCACCGTTCGGCCAGAACGATGACGGAGTCCCGCTGGGTGAGCACGATCTTGTCGGACTTGGCGGGGTTGAGGACGATGCCGTAGTGGGGAGGCGTGTTGCGTCCCGTGGCGTTGCGGTAGCCGATGGCCGTTTCGCCCCTGCGGCGAGCCGCCTCGACGACCGTGGAGAAGCTGACCTCGGTGCCGGGCCGCACGTAGGAGGCGGCCGGGCGCGGGTAGATCTCGGAGCCGCGCGAGTCGAAGAGGTAGCCGAACACGTCCGCGAGGTGCCTGTTCTGGGCGAGCTGGGCGAGCAGCAGGCCGATGACGGTGTCGCTGATGACGATGTCGTCGGCCTCGGTGACCTCGGCGAGGGCGCGGTTGCCCTCGTCGTGCATCTCGCTGACGATCGAGTAGTGCTCGCCGGTGTCGCTCTGCATGTCGCGGAGCTGGAGCAGCGTCATGAGCGTGCGGGTGTCGGCGTGGTGGGGGCTGTAGCGGTCGTCTGACAGGACGATGACGTGCTGGTAGAGGCCGACGCCGAGCGCTTCGAGGGCGTACCTGTCGGTGGTGTCGTACTCCTTGACGTTCACGGTGAGGTTGCCCAGGCCCTCGAGGCCGGTGCCGGCCTTCGGATGGTCGGCGGCGACTTCCAGGACCGAGCCGGGGGCGACGTAGCCGTCGAGGTAGCGGATGATCTGCTCGGCCCTGCCGTTCCAGTTGAGCAGGAGCGTGCTCTCCGCTTCGAGGCCGGAGCGTTCGGTGGCGGCGATCGCGGCCTCGGCGATCGCGGGCTCGCCGGCGGCCGGGCGGATGGCCGCCTCGTCGTCGGCGATGAGGATGACCTGATCCGCGTCCTTGATGACGGTGTCCATGGACGGGTTGAGCACGACGCCGTCGGGCCTGCGCAGGCCGATGACGGCGGCGGTCTCGTAGGCGTGCAGCGCCTCGCCGTACGTGCGGCCTTCCAGGGCGGCGTCGGCGCGCAGGTAGATCTCGCCGCCGTCGAAGTTGAGCAGGTCCATGCAGACCACGGACATGCCGGACTGGCGCGACGACTGCACGATGAGCCTGGACGCGGTGTCGTCGGAGTCGACGAGGTGGACGTCCCGGCCTCCTGCGAGGCGGGCGGCGGCGATGTTGCGGCCGGAGGCGAGCGCGGCGACCACAGGCGGGTGGACGCCGGCGCGCTTGGCGAGGGCGAGCAGGGTCTTGATGACGTGCGCGTCCGGGTCCTCGCCGTCGGGGGAGAGCACGACGACGGACCTGGCGGTGGCGAGGTTCATCAGGGCGAGGTCGCGCGGCTCCGTGGGACGGCCGGTGCGGCAGACCAGCCGGGTCCGGCCGAGGTCGCCGACGTGCTCGCGGATGTCGTCCTCCATGGCGAGCTTGTCACGTTCCGCCAGCACGGCGATGACCGAGCCCGGACGTCCCGCGTGCGCCTTGACCAGCTCGGCGATGATCGTGAACACCTGGTCGGACCAGCCGACCACGACCGTGTGCCCGGACTCGACGATCCGTGAGCGCCCCCTGCGCAGCCGGTCCACCTTCTGCTTGAGCCCGTTGGAGAGCAGGCCGACGAGCATGCTGACGATGAAGATGCCGCCGAGCGACCCGGCGAACATGACCGTCATGTAGGCGAGCGAGCCCTTGTCGCTGGCGACCTTGCTGGGGGTGAGCGCGTGCATGAGCGCGATCCACAGCACCTGCCCGGCTCCGGAGACCCCGTCGGGCTCCTCTGGAGCGAGCCAGAGCGTGAGCCCGGTCACGACCGCGATGAGACCGACCGAGACCACGGCCAGCCAGCCGATCAGCGACACCGTCCCCTTCGACATGGTGTTGTCGAACCAGTACCGCACGCGTTCGCGGAACGTCGCCCTGGGCACCCCGATTACCTCCGCATAAGGAGTGATTTAGATCAACGACACAAGGTACCGGGCGATCCGTCCTCATGCAGGGAGACCGGTAACGTATCGGCCATACCGGGCCGCGGTCAGGCCGCGCGGCGATAGGCCGGTCATGATCAAGATTTTGATGGTATACCGCTATAACCGGCAAAACCCTTCGACTTAACCGGCCGGGCAGCCGATCATTGGAGTCATGTCTGTGATCAAGGAGGTGCCGTTCCCAGCGCCGGACTCTCCCGAGCTCCCCATGAACATCTGGATCGACGACGCCGACTCAGCCATCGACGTCATCGACGCGCTGGCGCTGTCGCCGTTCGCGACGGGTGTCCAGCCGTGGTCGCGTCTGGCGAGTCTGGAGAGGGTGCGTCCCGACGCCACCCTGACCCCCGCGAGCGGGCGCGTCGTGCGGACCGCGTCGGTGGAAGACGGTTCCGAGTCGCGGCTGATCTGCGGCGACGGCTGGACGCTGCGCGTGATCCGGCACCGCAACCGCACGGCGACGGTCAGCGTCACCGCGGTCAGCGAGGAACTGGCCAGCTCGGTGCTGAAGGAGACCACCAAGGACGCGGAGGAGCCCGAGCCCGAGACCGACCACGTCGAGATGGGCTTCTGGTGGCGCGGCACGCACGGCGGCACCCGTTCGGACAAGCCGATCACGGCCCAGCAGTGGGCCGAGATCAGCGGCAACTACCCTGAGCGGGCCCGCGGCGCGCTCGACGCCCTGATGGCGGTCAAGCCGTCCGACGTGAACGGCCGTCTCATCCTCCTGCACGGCCCGCCGGGCACCGGCAAGACCACGCTGCTGCGCTCGCTGGCCCAGCAGTGGCGCGACTGGTGCCAGGTCGACTGCGTGCTCGATCCGGAGCGGCTGTTCAACGACCCCGGCTACCTGATGGAGGTCGCGGTCGGCTACGACACCGACGAGGACCGGCGGCGCTGGCGGCTGCTCGTCCTGGAGGACTGCGACGAGCTGATCAGCTCCTCGGCCAAGGCGCAGACGGGCCAGGGCCTGTCGCGGCTGCTCAACCTCACCGACGGCCTGCTCGGCCAGGGCAGGGACGTGCTCGTGGCGATCACCACGAACGAGGACCTGGAGCGGCTGCACCCGGCCGTGGTCCGTCCCGGCCGCTGCCTGGCGCAGGTCGAGGTCGGCGCGCTGACCAGGGACGAGGCCGTGAAGTGGCTCGGCTCGGCGGAAGGCGTCGGCCCGTCCGGCGCGACGCTGGCGGAGCTGTACGCGATCCGCCAGGGCCGCGCGGTCGGCCCGGTGGCGCACGACGAGTCGACGGGCCTCTACCTCTGAGGTCTCGCTTTACGTAAACCTTCCGATGCGCGGCGCCGGGCGCGGAACCAGAATGTGCCCGGTGCTCACCGTCGACCTGGCGCGCGTCGCCTTCACCCGCTGCACCGTGCCCTCCGACGTGCCCGCGGGCGGGTGGACCAGTGAGGAGCGCCCGATCGGCTTCGCGGCGACCCAGCTCGTCCCCTCGTGGACCGCGCGGACCCCGCCGGGCGCCTGGATCGAGGTGGAGCTGCAGGCCCGCACCACGGCGGGCGAGCTGACCAAGTGGTACGTGATGGGCCGCTGGTCGGCGCACGGCGACCCGCGCACCTCGGTGCCCGGCCAGGGCGACGACGACGGCGACGTGGCGGTCGACACGTTCGTGGCGCGGCGGCCGGTGGTGGCGTTCAGGGTGCGGGTCACGGCGCACGGCGGCGCCGAGGTGGGCTCGCTGGGCGTGATGGCCTCCGCCGTCCCCCAGCGTCCGGCCGCGGTCCCGAGCCCCTACGCTCCGGCGGACGCGGTCGAACTGGCCGTCCCGAGGCACTCGCAGCAGGCGCACGCCGGGCACCACCCCGAGTGGGACGGCGGCGGCGCGAACTGGTGCAGCCCCGCGTCGGTGGCGATGGTCCTCGCCTTCTGGGGCCGCGGCCCGGCGGCGGACGAGCTCGGCTGGGTGGGCGACGACGACCCGGGCCCGGCCGTGGACCACGCGGCCAGGGGCATCTACGACCACAGCTACCAGGGCACCGGCAACTGGCCGTTCAACGTCGCCTACGCGGGCCTGTTCGGCCTCGACGGCTTCGTCACCAGGCTGCGCTCGGCGGTGGAGCTGGAGGGGTTCGTCCGCGCGGGCATCCCGGTGATCGCCTCGTTGTCGTTCAAGGAGCATGAGCTGCCCGGCGCCGGGTACTCCACAGGCGGGCACATCATGGTCGTCACCGGCTTCACCGCCGAGGGCGACGTGATCGTCAACGACCCCGCCGCACCGGGCGACGCGGAGGTCCGCCGGGTCTACCGGCGGGCGGCGTTCGAGAACGTGTGGCTCAGGGGCTCGGGCAGCGGGGGCATCGTCTACGTGCTCCACCCGCCTGGGCTTACTCTTCCCCCTTCCAACGGTAATTGGTGAGATATGAGTATTCGACCGATCGATGTGGCGCGCACCGATGGCGGCCCACAGTGGGTCGAGGCCGTGGCCACGCCCGCCGGGGTCGAGGTCTGGTGGGACGAGCCGCGTCCCGGCGAGGGCGGCAGGCGGTGCGTGGTCCGCCGCCTGCCCGACGGCGCCCATGCCGACGTCCTGCCCCAGGGGTGGAACGCCCGCAACCGGGTGGTGGAGTACGGCGGGCGGTCCTGGCGCCCGCTGCCGGGCGGCGGGCTGGTCTTCACGAACTGGGCCGACCAGCGCGTCTACCGCCTCGACGGCGGCGGGGAGCCGGTGGCGCTCACGCCCGAGGGGCCGTCCCGCTACGCGGACCTGTGGCTTCCGCCCGGCCGGGACGAGGTGTGGGCCGTCCGTGAGACGGACGACGTGCGCGATCTGGTCGCGGTGCCGCTCGACGGCGGACCCGTCCGAGCGATCGTTAAAGCCCAGCATTTCCTGATGAACCCGCGCATTTCCCCTGACGGCGGATTTGTCGCCTGGATCGGCTGGGACCACCCGAACATGCCCTGGGACGGAACCGAGCTGTGCGTCGCCCCGCTCGGCCCCGACGGCACCGCGGGGCCGCACCGGGTGGTCGCGGGCGGGCCCGAGGAGTCGGTCGTGCAGGCCGAGTGGCGCGACGAGGACACCCTGTACGCCGTCACCGACGTGACCGGCTGGTGGAACATCCACCTGGTGGGACGCGACGGCGGCCAGACCCGCAACCTCACCCCGCTCCCCCAGGAGTTCGGCGACGCCCCCTGGAAGCCCGGCGCGTCCTGGTTCGCGATCGCCACCGGCGCCGCCGACCGGCCGGGCGCGCACGACCCGCTCGTGGTGGTCCATGGCACCGCCGACCGCCGGTTCCTGTCCGTGCTCGACCCCGGCACCGGCGAGCTGCGGGACGTCGGCGGCGACGCCACCTACTGGGCCTCGACCGTGTCGGCGGCCGGAGGCAAGGCGGCGGCGGTGGCCGCGACCCCGTACACGCCGCTCGAGGTGACGCTGGTCGATCTCGACGGAGGCGGCCGCACGGTGGTGTCAACGCCCAAGCCGCTGCCCGACCGCGCCCTGCTGCCCGACCCCGAGGCGGTCACGATCGAGGGCGTGCACGCGCACCTGTACCCTCCGGCGGGAGCCGAGGGCCCCACGCCGTACGTGATCTTCGTGCACGGCGGGCCGACGGGCAGCAGGCCGCTGGTGCTGGACCTGGAGATCGCCTATTTCACCAGCAGGGGCCTCGGCGTGGCCGAGGTGAACTACGGCGGCTCCACCGGCTATGGCCGCGCCTACCGGGAGCGGCTGCGTACCGCGTGGGGCGTGGTGGACGTGCAGGACTGCGCCAAGGTGGCGCGCGGCCTGGTCGAGCGGGGCCTGGCCGACGCCGCCAAGATCGCCATCAGGGGCGGCAGCGCGGGCGGCTGGACCACGGTCGCGGCGCTGGTGCACAGCGACGTGTTCGCGGGCGGCGTCGCGCACTACGCGATCACCGACCCCGAGAGCTGGGTCGCCGAGACGCACGACTTCGAGTCGCGCTACCTCGACGGCCTGATCGGGCCGCTGCCGGAGACCCGGCAGCGCTACGCCGACCGCTCGCCGCTGCTGCACGCGGCCCAGGCGTCGGGCCCGTGCCTGATGCTGCACGGCCTGGAGGACGCCATCGTGGACGTCGGACAGGCCCGCCGGTTCGTCGCCGAACTGGACAGACACGGCAAAGAGTGGGCGTTGCTCACCTTCCCTGGCGAGCAGCACGGCTGGCGCAGGGAGGAGACTATCGTCGCGGTGCTGGAGGCCGAGCTGGCCTTCTACGGGCTGCTGTTCGGGTTCGACACGCCCGAGGTCCCGCCGCTCAAGCTGGAAGGAAGAGCGTGAAGAGCGTTGCCGAGATCTGCTCGGACCTGATCAGATTCGACACCACCAACCCGGGCTCCGGCGAGCGCCCGGCGGCGGAGTACGTCGCCACGCTGCTGGCCGACGCGGGGATGGAGCCGGTGGTGTTCGAGTCCGCGCCGCGCCGGACCACCGTCGTGGCCAGGATCGACGGCGACTCTCCCAACGCGCTGCTGATCCACGGCCATCTGGACGTCGTGCCCGCCGACCCGTCCGAATGGGAGCTGCACCCTTTCTCCGGTGAGGTCGTCGACGACTGCGTGTACGGCAGGGGCGCGGTCGACATGAAGGGCTCGTGCGCGATGACGCTCGCCACCGTGCTCGGCATGGCGGCGCGCGGGCTGCGTCCCAAGCGTGACCTGGTGCTGGCGTTCCTCGCGGACGAGGAGGCGACGGGCGACTACGGCTCGCGGCACGCGGTGGGCGAGCACCGGGAGCTGTTCGACGGCGTCACCGAGGCGATCAGCGAGTCGGGCGGCTTCAGCGTGGCCTCCGGCGAGAACCGGGTCTACCCGATCGCGGTGGGCGAGCGCGGCACCGCCTGGATGAAGCTCACCGCGCACGGCGTGGCCGGCCACGGCTCCAGGCCCGCGGTCGACAACCCGGTGGCGACGCTGGCGCACGCGCTGTCGCGGGTGGCGTCCCACCAGTGGCCGGTGCGGCTGACGCCGTCGGTCGCGGCCCTGATCAGGAGCCTGTCGGAGATCACCGGCCAGCCGATCGACCTGGACCGCCTGGACGCCGAGGCCGCCCGGCTGGGCGCGCTCGGCAGCCTGTTCAAGGGGCAGATCCGCAACTCGGCCAACCCGACCATGCTGGAGGCCGGCTACAAGGTCAACGTGGTGCCCTCCACGGCCGAGGCGCACGTCGACGGCCGTTACCTGCCGGGCCTGCAGGAGGAGTTCCTGGCGACGATCGACGAGCTGCTCGGCCCGAAGATCACCCGCGAGTTCGTCAACCTGGAGGACGCGCCGGCCGCGCCGTACCCGTCGGCGTTCTTCGACGAACTGGCGGGCTCGCTCGTCGCCGAGGACCCGCTGGCGCGGCCGGTTCCGTACGTGATGAGCGGCGGCACCGACGCCAAGTCGTTCGCCAGGATCGGCATCCAGGGGTACGGCTTCGCCCCGCTGATGCTCCGCCCCGACCTCGACTACTTCGGCATGTTCCACGGCAAGGACGAGCGCGTCCCGGTGGAGGGCCTGGAGTTCGGCACCCGCGTCCTGACCCGGCTGCTCACCTAGCCCCAGTGGACGCGCTCATCAAAGGCCTTACCGCCTAGGAGTGGAACGAATCATTCCGTTCTGCTAATATGGAGTCATCACGAAGCGACCGAAGGGGACTCCGATGAGCGTGAACACCGGCTGGGACGTGCTGGACGCCGCGCACCAGGCACTGCGCGAGGCCGTCGACGGGGTGCCCGCTGACGCCTGGAACCGTCCGACCCCGTGCGAGCAGTGGACCGTCACCCAGGTGCTCCAGCACGCAGCGGGCGACCAGATCGCCTTCGCCTCCTTCCTCACCGGCGAGCCCGGCCCCGGCGAGAACCCGTTCGCGCCCTCGGGCACGCTGGCCGAGGAGCCGCGGGCGTACCTGGAGGCGGCGCTGAAGCGCTCGGCGGCGGCGTGGGCGGGCGTCGGCAAGGACGTCGAGGAGGTGCCCACCCCGGTGCCGCCGAACAAGATGGCGCCCTCGCTCGGCGCGGGCGCGTGCGCGCTCGACGCGGCGGTGCACGCCTGGGACATCGCGGTCGCCACCGGGCAGCCCTCGCCGCTCACGCCGGAGCTCTCCAAGGAGTTGCTGGACGTGGCCAGGAGCATCGTCGAGCCGCTGCGCGCGTACGGCGCGTTCGCCGCCGCGCTGGAGCCGGTGCCGGGCGACGAGGTCGCGGAGCTGCTGGCCTACCTCGGCCGCAACCCCGCCTGGACTCCCGCCGCCTCCTGACCACCGCTCCCGGCCGACCGTCCTCAGCCGGCAGGGAGGCGCGGAGGTAGAAGAACTTCTACCCGCGATCGGTAAGCAGCTCTATCGCCGTCCAGCAGAGCAGCCAAGATCATTGATGCATGACCGAATCAGCGGAAATCACCAGTGTCCGGCGGCAACTCCGGCAGATGCGCATCTTCCTGGCCGGAGTCGTGGCCGCCGCCGTGGCCGGCGGGGCGGTCCTGGCCGGCAGCGGGCAGGCCGTCGCGCAGGACAGAGGCAAGGTCACCTTCGACGAGATCGACGTGCAGCGAATCAACGTGGTGGAGGCCGACGGGAAGACCCGCATGGTCCTGAGCAACAAGAAGCGGTCGCCGGGCGCCGTCGTGGACGGGGTCGACCTGGGCAATGCCGGGGCGCGTCCGGGCATGACCTTCTACAACGGCGACGGGGACGAGTCCGGCGGCATGGGCACCGACAGCGGTGTCGACGACGGGAAGCCCTGGGCGTTCGGGCAACTCGCCTTCGACCAGTACAAGCAGGACCAGACGCTCGTGCTGCGGTACATGGAGCAGGAGGGCGTCCGCGGCGTCGGCCTGGCGGTCAACGACCGGCCCACGACGTCCTTGCCGGAGATTTTCCAGGAGCGCAAGAAGATCGAGCAGATGCCGCCCGGTCCGGAGCGGGACCGGGCGATGGCCGAGTTCCAGAAGAAGTATCCGAGCCCGCAGCGGGTCTTCGTCGGCAAGAACCCCGACAGGTCCTCGGCCGTGACGCTCGCCGACGGCAAGGGCACGCCGCGGATCGTCCTGCGGGTGGGCCAGGACGGCAACCCGCAGATCCGGTTCCTCGACGCCACGGGCAAGGTCACCCGGACGATCAAGGGCTGATGAAGGACGTCACCAGCGCCTGGCAGGCGATCACGGGCCACCCGCTGCGCCTTCTCGGCTCGCCGTGGCCGTGGCGGGCGCTCGCCTACCTGCTGACCAGCCTGCCCGGCGGCGGCGTGGCGGCCGTGGTGGCCGCCTTCGGACGGCAGACCGCGCTGCTGTTCGCGATGATCACGCTGGTGGTCGTCACCGTCGTGCTGAGCGGCCCCATCGCCACCATGGAGCGGTGGCGACTGAGGCTGATCGATCCGGCGGGCGTCACCGCGCCGAAGCCGGGAGCGCGAACCTTCTCGGCCACCTGGCGCGAGATCGGCTACGCGCTGCTGTGGGCGACGATCCTGCCCGCGGTCGACGGCGTCATCCTGACGGTTGCCGCGCTGACGATCGTCTCCTTCGCCTCGGACCTCCCGTCCGCGTGGCTGACCGCCCTCGTGGTGGCGGCCGGGGCAGCCGGGTGCGCGTACCTGTTCACGGTGGTGGCCGCGGCCCAGGGAGCGCTGGCGCGGAGCCTGCTCGCCGCGCCCCCCGAAGAGCGGATGAACGAGCTGACCCGGTCGCGGGCGCGGCTGGTCGACGCGTTCGAAGCCGAGCGGCGACGTATCGAACGCGACCTGCACGACGGCGCCCAGCACCGGCTCACCGCCGTGCTCATGCAGCTCGGCCTGGCGCAGCTGGACGTGCGGGAGGATCCGGAACGTACGGCGGGAGCCATCAGCCTGGCCTACGAGCACACCCAGGCCGCGCTGGACGAGCTGCGCCGCGTGATCAGGGGCATCCATCCTCCCGCCCTCACCGACCGGGGGCTGGAGGCCGCGGTCACCGACCTGGCCCGCCACTGCCCCGTCCCGGTGACCCTGGACCTCGACCTGCCGCGCCGCCCTCCTCCGGGTGTGGAAGCGGCGGCCTACTTCTGCGTCTCGGAGTGCCTCACCAACGTGATCAGGCACAGCGACGCGCGGCAGGTCACGATCAGGGCGACAATGTCTGGCAGGTGTCTCGCCCTTGAGGTGAGCGACGACGGCATCGGCGGAGCCGACCCCGCCGCGGGCAGCGGCATCACCGGGCTGGCCGACCGGGTCGGCGTGCTCGAAGGAACCCTGTCGCTCAGCAGCCCACCAGGAGGTCCGACGGTGATCCGGATGGAACTGCCATGCGATTGACGATCGCCGAGGACTCGGTGCTCCTGCGGGAAGGGCTCGTCGGGATCTTCACCCGGTTCGGCTTCGAGGTGGTCGCCGCCGTCGGCAGCGCCGACGAACTGCTGCACGCCGTCGCACGAGATGTGCCCGACGTCGTCGTGGTGGACGTCCGCATGCCGCCGAACTTCCGCGACGAGGGGCTGCGGGCCGCCATCCGGTTACGCGCCGACCACCCCCGGCTCGGGCTCCTCGTCCTGTCGCAGGTCGTCGAGGAGACCGCGGCGGGCGAACTGCTGGAGGCCGGCACGCGCGGCGTCGGCTACCTGCTGAAGGACCGGATCGGCGCGATCATCCCGTTCGTGGAGGCGGTGCGTACGGTCGCGGGCGGGGGGACGGTCATCGATCCCGACGTGGTCCGCCAGCTGCTGGTCCACCGTCGCGCCCACGACCCGCTGGACGCGCTGTCGCCGCGGGAGCGCGAGGTGCTCGCCCTGGTCGCCGAGGGCAGATCCAACAGCGCGATCGCCCAGCGGCTGTATGTGTCGGAGGCCGCCGTGGCCAAGCACGTCACCAGCGTCTACACCAAGCTCGACCTCGGCCAGGACGCCGACGACCACCGCAGGGTGCTGGCCGCGCTGACCTTCCTCCGCTCGCGCTGACCGCTCAGCGACCTCATGGCCACCGGTCGCGGCGCCCCCATGTGTCAGGCGGGGGTCGCGAGAGCCCGGGAGAGCGCCTGGGCCAGCAGGGTCGCGGACGCGGGGGCGGAGGAGCGCCAGGCAACGTAGCCGTCGGGGCGTACCAGAACGGCGCCGTGGCCGTAGCGGGCGGCCCACCCGTCGGCGTGGTCGGCGCGGTAGGCGCGCACCGGCACGGACTGGACGGCTGCCGCGTCGACCCATTCGGCGCTGTCGCACAGGAGGACGAACTCGTCGACGAAGAGATCGTGGACACCTGCGGCGTCGAGCCACAGGTGCGGGGCGCGGGCGCCGGCCCGGGCAGGCAGGTCGAGCCGGTCGGCGAAGACGGTGTCGGCACCGTAGAGCTGCCCGAGCAGTTGCACCTTGCCGTCCATCTCCTCGGGTTCCGGAGCTCCGCTCATCCGGGCCTGCTGATGTCTGACGATCATCGGCGCGAGCGCCGCGGCGAGCGTCCGTCGCTCCGCCTCGTACGTGTCCAGCAGCCCGTCGCCGGCGCGGCCGCGGATGACGGCGGCGAGCTTCCACGCGAGGTTGTGCGCGTCCTGCACCCCGGTGTTCGCGCCCAGTGCTCCGGCCGGCGGCCACACGTGCGCGCTGTCGCCGGCCAGGAAGATCCGGCCATGCCGGTAGCGCTCGGCGACGCCCACACCCTGCTGCCAGGAGGCCACGCCTTCGATCTCGACAGCCAGGTCCTCCCGGCCCACCGCGGCCCGTACGAGCTGGACACACCGCTCCACGGTGAAGTCCTTCTCCGACTCCACCGCCGGGTCGTAGGAGACCGTCGCCTGCCAGCGACGCGGGTCGGCGGTGCTGACCAGCCCGCCGGCGAAACCAGGATTGAAGATCATCCAGAACAGCGCCCGCCGCGGCAGGAACGCCGACAGGTCCGCGCGGAAGACGATGTTCATGCTGTTCATGAAGGTCGCCTCGCCGGTGCGGGCGATCCCCAGCCGCTGCCTGATCGGGCTGCGGTTCCCGTCCGCGGCGACCAGGTAGTCGGCCTGCCAGACCTCCCGCTCGCCGCTCGCGCGGTCCTCGATCACGGCGGTGACGCCGTCGGTGTCGGCGTCGAACGAGACGAGCTCGGTGTTGAAGCGGTGCGTCGCGCTGGACGACCGGGCGGCTTCGATCAGGATCGGCTCGACGCTGTTCTGGTCTGCCATGCAGAAGACGCCCGCGGTGAGGTCCGGCCACGCCCGTGGTTCGTCCGCGTCGAAGATCCATTCCCACTCGCCGGCGAGCGTGTGGCAGCGGGCCACGCCGGCCTCGGCGTCGAACGGCTTGCCGGCCGCTTCCACCGCGTCGGCGATCCCGTACGCCCGGTAGATCTCCATCGTCCGGTGATTGATCCCGCGGGCGCGGCCGTGGATGGACACGCCCGGGTGCCGGTCCACCAGCAGCGACGGGACGCCTTGCCGAGCCAGGAAGAGCGAGCTCGCGAGGCCGACCAGGCCGCCACCGACGATGAGTACGGGGATTCTGTTCATCTGCCTTCCCTTTCCTGCCGTTCGGATTCCTGCCGCTCGTTGAATTCGGCGGCGACTTGCTGCACCCACTCACGGGACCAGGTGAGCGTGCCGTCTCGCAGGTCCGCGATCATCGTGTTGAGCCAGGCCTGCTCCGCGGCCAGTACCGCGTGCCGGTACTCCTCTTCCACCAGGAAGATCCGTGGCAGATCGGCGGACTGGTCCACCGCTGCCCGCACGTCGGCGAGCTCGGCCTCGACGGCGGCCAGCCGCACCTCCAGCTCCGCCCGCGCTTCCGGCGGGGGCAGCATGATCAGGAACGACAGCGCCACCGGGAACTCCGGGAACTCCCCGCCCACCGTCGAGAGCATCTCCCGGATCCAGGTTCTGGCCGTCGCCAGGCCGGTTTCGGTGATGGCGTAGACGACCCGTTCCGGCCGGGCGCCGTCCCGGCCGACGCCCTCTACGGCGATCAGCCCGAGCCGCAGCAGGCGGTCGATGGCCTGGTAGACGCTGGCTCGCTGGCGGACGTTGACGACCCGGTCCTTGCCGTAGTCCTTGATCAGTTGCTGGATGCGGTACGCGTGCATCGGCTCCCCGGCGAGGATGCCGAGCACGGTCAGCCCCAGGGTGGAGCGTTTGCCCTCACTTGCCATAGTCAGATCATGACTAGTTATGCCATGACTATGAAGTGCTTGCCAGGTCTCTTTCCGGTAACGATGAGCCGCCCCGGCAGGCGGCGATGCCCACCCGGGCCTTCCTGGGCACCCCGGCACCGGCTGGTCGTCACCTGACGCGATGATCAGCTGAACTTGGTCGCGGGACGCTCCTGGAGCTCGCCGTCGAGGTAGATGTCCACCTTCTCGTTGTAGAAGGAGATCAGACCGGCGATCTTCTGGCTCTCCGGGAACGGCGTGCGGTACGACCACGCCAGATCCGCGTGGCCGTTGACCGACCAGTACTCCGCCGTGCCCTTGTACGGGCAGCTGGTGGCCGTGCCGGTGTGTTCCAGCAGGTCGAGACGGACGTCCGGCTTCGGCAGGTAGTAGCGGGCCGGCAGCCCCGTCTCGAAGAGGATGTGCGGGCTGTGCGAGTCGGCCACCGTGACCCCGTCGACCTCCACCCGGACGTGCCGGCTGCTGGCCAGGACGTCGACGCGGGTGTACGGGTCGCGCGGGTGGACGAAGACCTCCTCGTCCTCCTCGAACCAGGCGTCCATCGCGTCCCACTTGAACCGCACGTGGTCGCGCAGTTCCTCGATCGGCGAGTCGGGATAGGCCAGCGCCGCGTCGGCCACCCCTTCGACGTCGTAGAGCACCGCCTCCCCCCGGCTCGGCGAGTGCGCGGTGTGGCCGCTGGGCTTGAGCTCGGCGGCGACGTCCTCGCGAGGGAGGTAGTACGTCGGGTAGTACGGCACCTCCCACACCAGCAGCGCGCCGACGGTGTCGGCGATCATCCGCCCGCCCAGTGAGACCCGTACCCTCTTCGCGGTCCGCTCGATGCGGACCCGTCCACGCGTGATCGGCTCCATATCCCGGGCAACCCCGCGCCCCTCGCCGCTATTCCGCCCCCGGCGGGCCCGTCCCTGTGAACGCATCCGACTGTCCGCATATCTTTTCGCTGAACGTAAAACAACCGGGAAATGAACAAAGATTTCGGCGACCGGCGGCTTTCATGACTGACTCCCAAGAGATCAAATAAGCCGCCGATTCGGGTTATCGACGGGCCCGAAACCCCTATATGGTGGGCGCGGCGCGGGCAGGCACGGCGGCTTGCTGCGATATCTGACCAACGCGACACCGAGGAGTTAGTGGTGAGTGTCGACACCGTCCGCGAAGAGCAGGCGATCCGCCGGATGACGGAGCACCTGGTCCAGGTCTTCACGGGCATCCACTCCGCCGAGCACGTCGAGGTCGTGGTGGGGACGGTCCGCCACCGCTTCGACGGCCGTCCCGTCCGGGACTTCATCCCCGTCCTGGTCGAGCGCGTCGTCCGCCAGGAACTGGAAACGGCGGCGGGAGCGAGCGGGGAAACGCCGTCCGAGACGACTGCGCAGGCATTCCAGAACACGACCGCGGACGTCCGGCCGGACGCTGCGACGGGAACGTCGCCCGACAACGCCGGCGACACTGTCGATTCACCGGGAATTCACGCTCCGGAAAACTCCGCGGCGCCGCGGGTCTGGACGGATCGGGTCCGCAGTAAGGGATTTCTTTCGCTGGCTCTGGCGGCGGTCGTCGTGGTCGCCGTCGTGGTGGTGGTCACGACGGGCGGGCGGGAGGAGCCCGAGACCCCGGCCGCCGCGCCGCCCCCGCTCGCGACCGTGCGCGGCGTGATCGGCTCCGAGAAGCAGGCGTTCTTCGAGGACCCGCAGGTGGTCAAGGCCTTCGCCGCCAAGGGGGTGAAGGTCGAGGTCGACCCGGCGGGTTCGCGCCAGATCGCCACCTCGATCGACCTCGGACGCTACGACTTCGCGTTCCCGTCGAGCGCCCCGGCGGCCGACAGGATCCAGCGCCAGCGTCACGTCAGCCAGAAGTACACGCCGTTCTCCTCCCCGATGGCGATCGCGACGTTCCAGCCGATCGCGGACCTGCTGACCAAGGCGGGCGTCGTGAAGAAGGGGGCCGTCCGGACGTTCGACGTCGCCCGCTACCTCGCCCTGGTCGCCAAGGACAAGCGGTGGGACCAGCTCGCGGGCAACAAGGTCTATCCCGTCCGCAAGAACATCCTGGTCTCCACGACGGACCCGCGCACGTCGAACTCGGCGGCCATGTACCTGGCCATCGCCAGCTACGTCGCCAACGGCAACACGGTCGTGCACGGCGCCACCGCCGAGGTGGAGGTGCTGCCCACGGTGTCCAAGCTCTTCCTGCGCCAGGGCTACACCGAGAACACCACCGAGGGCCCGTTCGACGAGTACCTCGCGGTCGGCATGGGCCCGTCGCCGCTGGTCTGGATCTACGAGGCGCAGTTCGTGGACGCCGCCGCGCAGGGCCGGATCAAGCCCGGGATGGTGCTGACGTACCCGTCGCCGACCGTGCTGTCCAAGCACACGCTGGTGCCGCTCAACGCGTCCGGCGACAAGGTCGGGCGCCTGCTGAGCACCGACCCCGAGCTGCAGAGACTCGCCGCCGAGCACGGGTTCCGCTCGGGTGACGCCTCCCAGTTCGCCAAGGTCGCCGCGGATCACGACGTCCCCGTCGCCGCCGACCTCATCGACGTGGTCGACACGCCGTCCTACGACACCCTTGAGCAGCTGCTCGACGGGGTCGCCAAGTCGTACGGCTGACCCGCGTCAGCCCTCGCCGGCCTGGTCGACGAAGCCGAGGCGGCGGTTCATCGCGATCGCGGACGCGTTGCGCGGATGGTGGAACGTCGCCAGCCACCGGTAACCCGACGACCGGACGAAGCGGATCGCCAGCAGCTTCAACGCCAGCGACAGGCCCTGCCCGCGGTAGGACGCCAGGACGCCGGTCATCTCGCTGAACGCGTACCCCTTCGACTCGTGCAACGACGTCGCGGTCATGCCGATCCACGCGCCGCGGTGGAGGGCGAGGGCGACACCGGCCGGGTCGAAGGAGGGCACCTCGATGCGCTCGGTGACGTACGCGTCGTAGGTGTAGAACTCGCCCCGGTCCGGGATGTCGGCCGAGCAGGTCTTGTTGAGGTCGTACAGGGCGCGCCGGTGGCCGGCCGTGTCGCCGAGCTCCGCCATCGTCGTGAACTCGACGCCTGACTCGCGTGCCCTGCTCAGGTAGGGCTCGAAAGCCGCTTCGTCGAAACCATCAACATCCAGGCGAAGCCGTACCCAATCGACCATGGTCCGACCCTATCCGCGCGGCGGCGGGCTCCAACGGTGAGGTCCTGGCGGGTGGGCACGCCCGTCGGGGCGCGCCGGGCCGTGGCGGCCGACCGTGGTCGAGCCCGTCGGGGCGTGCCGGGCGCGGGTTTCGTGGTGGGCCGCGCTATGCCAGGCCGAACGCCGCCAGCGTCGTCCAGGTGGTCACGGCGCCGACCGCCGCCCCTGCGGCCACCTGGCCCCCGGTATGGTGCGCCAGCCGGACCCGGGCCCAGCACACCAGGGCCACGACCGCGGCGCCGGCGAGCGCCGTCGGCACCACGGGCAGGACGCGTGTCAGCACCACCACCGTGCCCGCGCAGACGGCCGCGTGGAAGGAGATCTTCCACCGCAGCGTGACCGGCACGGTGACGGCCAGCGCGGCGAGCATCGCCGTCACCGTGGCCACCAGCAGTGTCGGCGCGCCCAGCGCGACCAGCAGCACCAGCGCGACGAGCACGGCCGCCACCGCCGCGAGCAGCGGCCCGGTGCGGCGGGCGCGGTCGACGATGTGGTGCGAGTCGAGCCGCCCCGACCGGACGCCCACCGCGATCACCGCGGCGGGCACGCCGCCGCAGAGCGCCGAGGCGACCAGCCCCCAGACCGCCCCGCCCCACCCCTCCGCGATCAGCCCCACGGCGGGCGGCATGACGATCACGAGCACCTGCGGGGCCAGCAGGTCCGTCACCCTCTTCGCTACCAGGTCGGCCGTCATGCCAGGAAGCGTACGGGATCATGGCCCCGTCGCCCGGCCACCCGTGACAGCGGGGGTGAAGGTCAGGACAGAGTCACGGAAGGGTCGGGTGATATAAAAGCCGGGTGGCCGAGATCACCCTGGACGTCCGCCAGCTACAGGCGTTCACCGAGGTCGGCTACCAGATCGGCGGCGGCGGTGGAGCCCACGGCGCGATGGCGGCGCTGCGCCGCGTGGTGCGGCTCGACGCGTACGAGTTCGTCGCGTTCGACCCGGCGACCGGCCGCCACCACAGCGTCGTGTCCGACGGCCACGGGCGCATCGACGGCGACGCCGCCGAGGAGTACGCCGCGCTCGACGCCTACCGCACGGCGATGACCACCCGAGCCCCGGTGAGCATGCCGGAGCCGAGCACCGAGCGTTACTTCCGCCGCCACCTCGCCCCCTACGGCTGGCGTGCCGGGCTGACCGCGCCGCTGTTCCTGGCCGAGGGCCGGTACACGGGCCTGCTGCACCTGGCGTCCAGGTCGGCGTTCACCGAGCTGACCGGCGCCCTGATCACGGCGGTCGCCCCGATGCTCGCCCACGTCACCGACCTGACCAGGTGCGTGATCGACCCGGTGGGGCTGCCGGCGGGGTTCCGCGCGGTGTCGTTCGACCGGGTCGGCACCCGCCGCGAGGTGCCGGGCGCCGAGCCGTGGGACGAGCCGGCGGCCGCCGGGCTGGCCCGCGCGTTCATCGACTCGCGCGAGCTGAGCCGCCACGGCCTGTGGCTCGACCGCGAGGGCCGCTGGCACGAGGTGCGCCTGCTCAGGGCCGGGGTCGGCTTCCAGGGGAGCCTGCAGGGCGCGGTCGTGGCCGGACGCCGGTGCGCGCTCCCGTACGAGTTGACGGGCCGGGAGGTGGACGTGCTGACCCGGGTCGCGGCAGGCGACTCCAACCCGCAGATCGCCGCCGCCCTGGTGCTGAGCGTCCGCACGGTGACGACCCATCTGGAGCACATCTTCGCCAAGCTGGGCTGCGACAGCCGCACCAGGCTCACCACCAAGGTCCTGGCGGAGGGCCTGTGCCGTCTCGATCTCTAGTACAGCTCCACCCGCCGCTGTGGCGGCACCCGGACGTGCAGCAGCTCGAACCAGACGGTCGTCGTCCCGTTGACGCGGCTGAACCCCCAGCGGTGGCTGAGCGCCTCGATCAGCGGCAGCCCTCGCCCGCTCGTCGCCTGCGCGCCGCCGTGGCACGCGCACGGCGGCCCGTCCGAGCCGCCGTCCTGCACCCGGACCCGGACGACGTCCCTGGCGGCCCGCACGGACACCGTGAACGATCCGCCCGCGCCCGAGCGCGTGTGCAGGATCGCGTTGGTGGCCAGCTCGCTGGTCAGCAGCACGGCGTCGTCGTAGAGCGGGTGGTCGCGCCCGAGCGCGGTGGTGACCAGCCTTCTCGCCCTGGACACCTGGGACGGGTTCCCCGGCAGCCGGACGACGAGATCATGGGAGCCGGGCTCGTCAGCTCCTTCGTCACTGTGAAAGTCCGACGGTGCCACGGCGACCTCCCCGATGTGCGGCGACGTCATGAGACGCGCCACACCGGTCGGGGAGATTATCGCGAAAAGGTAGGAATGCTCTTGCCCATGGTCGGCTGCGCGCCCGCGATGGCCGACCGAGTACGCTGCGATCGACGAGTCGACTAGGAGGGGTGCCCGCCTGTGAGGGAGCGCAGCAAGCCGAGCGCCCTGCTCGCGCGGCCGGTGGAGGAGGTCGCGTGAGCAGCCTGGAGGCCGTCTGGGTGCGGCCGTTCGACGAGCCGGGTGCGGCGGTCGTCACCGGGGTCTTCGACATCCTGCACGTGGGCCACGTGCGCTATCTCGGCGCGGTCGCGGCGCGTGGGCTGCCGCTGGTGATCGGGGTGGAGGACGACCCGCGGGTGCGCGCGTGGAAGGGGCAGAGCCGCCCGTTCAACCCGGCGGCGGAGCGGGCCGAGGTGCTGGCCGCGCTCCGCTTCGTGACCGGCGTGTTCGTCGTCATGGGCCCGCCCGAGGCGCACGGCCCCGAGGACTACATCGACCTGCTCGCCCCGATGCGTCCCGGCGCGCTCGCGCACACCGCGGGCGACCCGCACGCCGGGGGGCGCTGCGCCGCCGCCGCGCTGCTGGGGGCCGAGTGCTGGGAGCTGGAGGCCATCCCCGACCGTTCGACCACCCGTATCGTCAATGCGGCGGGCAAGGGCTGAGTGCTACGGTGATTGTCATGCAGCGCGCTTCCGTCACGACGACGCCGGACTCCGTCCCGGCGCGCTGATTCCATGCTTCCCGGGCGAACGCCCGGGAGTTGGTCGTTCGCCCTTTCCTGAAGGGGCTTCGATGAACGACCACCGCAGGCTCGGCCGTGAGCTGGAGATCTTCGACACCGACCCGCTGATCGGCTCGGGGCTGCCGTACTGGCTGCCCGCCGGGGCCGCGGTCCGCAAAGCCATCGAGGACTACGTCCACGAGCTGGAACGACGCCACGGGTACCAGCACGTCAACTCGCCCGTCCTCGGCAAGCGCGAGCTGTACGAGCGATCGGGTCACTGGGCGCACTACGCCGAGGACATGTTCCCGCCCATGCGGGTCGGCGGCGAGGAGTTCGTGCTGCGGCCGAGCCTCTGCCCGCACCACGCGCTGATCTACGCCTCGCGCCGGCGCAGCCACCGCGAGCTGCCGCTGCGCCTCGCCGAGCTGGGCGGCATGTACCGCTCGGAGCTGTCGGGGGTGCTCGGCGGGCTGACCAGGGTGCGGGCCATCCAGCTCAACGACGGGCACGTGTTCTGCCCGCCCGAGCAGGCCGCGGCCGAGGTGTCGGCGGCGCTCGACCTGATCGAGACCGCCCACGCCCAGCTCGGCATCCGGGCCGCCCGCTACCGGCTGTCGCTGCGCGGCGAGGGCGCGAAGTTCGTCGACGACCCCGCCCTGTGGGCCAGGTCCGAGGAGATCCTGCGGGACGTGCTGCGCGAACGCGGCCACGACTACGACGAGGAGCACGGCGAGGGCGCCTTCTACGGCCCGAAGATCGACATCCAGATCCGCGACGCCGCCGGGCGCGAGTCGACCCTGTCGACCGTCCAGGTGGACCTGTACCAGCCTGAGCGCTTCCAGCTGAGCTACGTGGGCGGGCACCGGCCCGCCATGGTGCACCGCAGCATCGTCGGAGGGCTGGAACGGCTGGTCGCGCAGCTCATCGAGGTGCACGGCGGCGCGTTCCCCGCGTGGCTGGCGCCGGTGCAGGCCGTGGTGCTGCCGCTCTCCGACGACGAGATGCCCGCGGCCGAGGACCTGGTGCGGCGGGCTGTCGCGGCGGGGCTGCGGGCCGAGCTGGCCGGTCCCGACCGGGGCAGCCTCGGCGCCAGGATCAGGGCGCACCGGCTGGTGCCGTACCAGCTCGTGGTGGGGCCGCGCGAGGTGGCGGACGGCGATGCGTCGGTCCGGCTGCGGGACGGCAGCCAGGCGGGCGTGATCCCGGTCGCCGAGCTGGCCGCCAGGTCGCGTCCGTCCTACTGACCCGGCTCCCCTACAGCCAGTCCTTCTTCTTGAAGACGGCGTAGAGGCCGACCGAGGTGAGGGCCACGGCGATCACGGACATCCAGAACCCCCACGGCTGGCCCGCGCCCGGGTACGGCACGTTCTGCCCGTAGAAGCCGGTGATCGCCGTCGGCACCGCGATGATCGCCGCCCAGCTGGTGACCCGCTTCATGATCTCGTTCAGCCGGAACCCCTGCTGTGACAGGCGGGTCTCGCGCACGTTGGCCAGCAGGTCGCGCAAGGAGTCGGTCCACTCGGTCACGCGCAGCGCGTGGTCGTAGACGTCCTCGTAGTACGGCCGCATCTCGGCGGCGGCGACGAGGTCCTGGTCGCGGCGGAGCAGCGTGCCGACCACCTCGCGCATCGGCATGGTGATCTTGCGGAACCGGGTCATGTTCTTGCGCAGCCTGTACATGGTGCGCTGCATCTCCCTGGCGTCGACGGGCTCGTCGCCGAACAGCGTCTCCTCCAGTTCCTCGGCCTTGCCGTCGAGGTCCTGGACGAGGTCGAAATGCCCGTCGACCACGCAGTCGAGCAGGCCGTGCAGCAGGAACGCCACCCCGTGGCCCGCCAGGCGCGAGGCGGAGTCCCAGCGCCTGGTCACCTCGCCGATGTCGAAGTGCGCGTTCTCCCTGACGGTGACCAGCGCGTTCCTGGTGACGAAGACGTTGATCTCGACGGGGTCGAGCACGTCCCCGTCGAAGTGCACCCCGTACACCGTGATGAACAGATGCTTGTCGTAGACGTCCAGCTTCGGGCGCTGGTGGTCGGTGACCACGTCCTCGACGGCCAGCTCGTGCAGGCCGAGTTCCTCCCCGATGACGCCGAGCTCGTCCAGGGTGGGCGCGCACAGGTCGAACCAGACGGTGTTCTCGGGGTCGGCGACGTGGTCGGAGACGTCCTCGATGGGGAAACCTTCCTTCTCGAGGACGCCGTTTCTGTAGAGACGGGTATGCACCTAGACGAGTTTGGCAAACCGCAGCGCGTTCCGCACAGCCGCTCCCCCGACGTCGTTGTTGAAGTAGACGAACGTGTCGCGCCATCCTGCGTCCCGCACCCGCTTGCCCCAGGTGCGCAGCGACGCCTCGCCGTACGAGGGCCTGGGCGAGGCGCGTCCCTCGTGCAGGCGCACGTACCCCCAGCGGGCGGTGCGCCAGAACGGGTTCTGCGGCTGGCCGCCGCGATCGGCCCAGCACAGCGCGGCGCCGCGCGTCTCGAGCACCTGCCGTACCTCGTCGGTCCACCAGGACACGTGCCGGGGCTCCACGGCCACGCGCACGCCGTCGGGGAAGCAGCCCAGGCAGCGGTCGAGCCGCTCGGCGTCCACGTGCAGGGTCGGCGGGAGTTGCAGCAGGATCGGCCCGAGCTTCTCCTTCAGCCCGGCCACGGCGCGCATCAGCCGCTCCACGGGCTCCTCGGGGTCGGCGAGCCGCTTGATGTGGCTGAGAAAGCGGCTGGCCTTGACGGCCATGACGAACCCGTCGGGGGTGCGGTCGCGCCACTCGGCGAACATCTCCGGCGAGGGCAGCCGGTAGAAGGCGTTGTTGCTCTCCACCGTCGGGAACGTCTCGCTGTAGGTCTGCAGCCAGAGCCGCTGCGGGACCCCTTCCGGGTAGAGCACCCCGCGCCAGTCCCTGTACTGCCACCCGGAGGTGCCGACGAGCGTCCCCATGACCTGCGCCTACCCCGCCCGGCTAGGGATATCCCCAGGAACCTCACTGATGCGCCGGACGCGGCTCGGCGCCTACGTTCGTCCCATGGCCATCACCAACATCCACAGCCGGGGGCTGTGGGCGGTCAGCTCCGGGCAGCACGAGATCTCCACCACCATCGCCAGGTCAGAGGGGCAGGGCAGCGCGTTCGCCGAGGCCGCCCTCTCCCGCGTCACGGGCGGCGGCGCCGCCTACGCCTGGGTCTCGGGGGTCCGCTACCAGGCGAGCCCCGACGAGGTCCGCAACGAGATCGCGCCCGACCCCGACGGCGCGTTCAGCGCGCGGTGGGTGGCGAACTGCCTGTCGGTCACGGTCACCCTCAGAGTGGTCAACTGTTACGCGTTCGCCGTGGCCAAGCTGTCGCCCTGGGAATGAGGGCGCCCATGTCCACGGAACTGCACGTGCAGCGGATCCGCGTCTACTTCGACGCCGCGTCCGGCGAGATCGTCCATGTGCACCAGCTCGTCACGGAGACCGACGAGCCGCTCACCGAGCAGCGGATGGACGAGGAGATGGCGGCCCTGGAGGAGGTGCTGCGCCGGCGCCACCCGACGGCCCTGGACTACCTCGTCGTGGACGAGGCCGCCATCGCCGAGGCGGTCGCCCCCGACGTCAACCTGAGGGTCGACGTCGAGGCCCGGGTGCTGCTGCGCTCGTGAGCGCCCGCAGGGCCACCCCGTACGTGGCCCGCTGATCGCCGGGCCGGAAGCTCGCGCGGGCGCCACACGATCGTGGCATTACCCTCCGTTGGAGGCGCCGTCTGCGACAGAAGGCGTTCCTGTGGGGAGTAATCCAGGCGTGGACCAAGAGCCGAGAATCACGGACATCTCAGCCCCCGCTCACCAGCCGACCACCCCGACCTCCGTCCCCGGCGGGTTACGCCACTCCCTGCGCGCCTTCAGGCACCGGGACTTCACGATCTTCTGGTGCGGCGCCCTCGCGTCCAACACCGGCAGCTGGTTGAGCAACCTTTCGGTGCCTTACGTCCTCTACCAGATCACCGGGAGCGCGTTCTGGGTCGGGCTGGTGAGCCTCGCGCAGTTCCTGCCCGGAATCCTGCTGTCACCGGCGGGCGGCTCGCTGGCGGACCGCCGCAACCGCAAGCGGGTCCTGCTGTTCACGCAGTCCGGGATGGCGGTCTCGGCGTTCCTGCTCTGGCTGATCTGGACGTCCGGCCTGCGGGAGCCGGTCGTCCTGCTGCTCCTGGTCGGCCTCGGCGGGGTGTTCGCCGGGATCAACATTCCGAGCTGGCAGGCGTTCGTCAGCGACCTGGTGCCCAGGAACGACCTGCACTCGGCGGTGACGCTCAACTCCCTGCAGTTCAACGCCGCCCGCTCGATCGGCCCCGCGCTCGCCGGTCTCCTCCTGGCCGCCCTCGGCCCCGCCTGGACCTTCCTCCTCAACGCCGGGTCGTTCGCGTTCGTCCTGGCCGCCCTGTCGCTGATCCGCTTCCGGCACGACCGGCCTCCCCATCCGACCTCGGAGGGCGTCACCCGGCAGTTCCTGGCGGCGCTCGGCTACGTCCGCCGCCAGCCCGGCCTCGTCGTCTCCCTGGTGGTGTCGGTCCTGGTCGGGATCCTCGGCAACCCCATCTTCCAGTTCACGGTGGTCTTCGCCGAGAGCGTCTTCGACGTCGGGCCGGTGGGGCTGGGCGTCCTCAACGCCTCGCTCGGCATCGGCGCCGTCATCGCGGCTCCCCTGGTCTCCGGCTGGAGTCACAAGGTCAGCCTCGGCCAGGTGGTGCGCTGGGGCCTGCTGATCTATGGGGCCGCCATCGTCGCCTTCGGAGCCGCCCCCGGGTACGCGTTCGGCGTGCTGGCCCTCGTCGTCGTGGGCGGCAGCTTCCTGGCCGTGGTCAGCACGGTCAACACCGCGATCCAGGTCATCGTGGCCGACCACATGCGGGGCAGGGTGGTGGCCTGCCGGATCATGTTCTACACCGCGTCCTTCCCCGTCGGCGGCCTGCTCCAGGGGTCCGTCTCCGACTGGCTGGGCCCGCGCAGCGCCGTGTGCGGAGCCGGGGCCCTGATGCTGGCGGCCGCCGTGCTGCTGATGCGCTGGCGCGGCAGGGCCCAGCTGAGCCGCCTCGACGACCCCCACGACGAGCGCCTGATCACGGCGACTTCCTGAGCCTCTGGCGGGCCCCTCCGGCCTCGGTCGGAGTGGCGCGGAGGGGTCCGCCGCTCTGATAGTGTTCTTCACGCAAGCCCGAGCGGAACCCACCGAAAAGTTCCACGAGGCTTCACGGGACGTAGCGCAGCTTGGTAGCGCACCTGACTGGGGGTCAGGGGGTCGCAGGTTCAAATCCTGTCGTCCCGACCATTTCACTGGTCGCAGGGGCTCGGAGATCATCCGGAGCCCCTTTTTCGTGTCTGGACGGGAGGCGCCGGGCCTGCCACGTCGCCGACATCTCACCGCACCCGCCGTGCCACGCCATATCCGGAAATTTCTCCTTTTCGGACCCACGGGGTGCGACAAAAACCCTATTTTGTCTTCCACGTCGGGGCCGGAACGCCTTGCGAGGCTTGGGAATGAGAGAGGTCGTGCATCGCCTTGATGCCTGACGCGTGGACCGCATCGACCCGTGAACCACTGTCGTCGCTGCCCGTGGAACCGCTCCTCACCAGGGACTACGACGCGCATCCCACGCTCGTCCTCGAACGCCTGCGCGCCAGGTACGGGCCGGTGGCGCCGGTCGACCTCCTCGGAGTGCCGGTGTGGCTGGTCATCGGCTACCCCGAAGTGCTGCGGGTCCTGCAGAACGAGGGCGACGTCTGGAGCAAACGCCTCGACAACTGGCGGGCGAAGGCGGAGGGCCTGCTCCCGCCTGACTGGCCTGTGCTCCCCGCCTTCGAGCTCAACAGCGTGGCCTTCCAGGACGGCATGACGCTGCGCCGGCTTCGCGACACGTGGACCTCGGCGCTCGCGCCCTTCCAGGACCGCGGCCACCCCCAGGCCCGGATGCTGGAGGACGCGGTCAGGCGATGCGCCGACGACCTCATCGGCCTGCTGCCGGAAGGCGGCTCCCGCACCGGTTGGGCCGATCTGTCCGCGCAGTACGCGCGACCGCTCCCGTTGATGGTGGCCAACCGCCTCTTCGGGTTCGAAACCGCGCGCGGCGACGACGTGCTCATGGACACCTGGCGCGTGCTCGACGCCGGTCCCGACGCGGCCGCGGCGTCGCAGCGGCTGTTCGCCGCGATGACGGACCTGGCCGCCGCCAAGATGAGCCACCCTGCCGACGACCTCCCCTCCTACATGCTCGCGGCCCATCCGGACTTCACCGTCGACGAACTGGCCCGCGAGCTCCTCATGCTGCCCGGGGTCGTCGGCGACATGACCGGGGGCCTGATCTGCAACGCGATCCTCGAGGTGCTGACCAATCCCGACGTGCGGTCGAGCCTGTCGGCGGGGATCATCGAGGAGACCGTGAACCGGGTCGCGCTGGCCAATCCGCCGATGGTCAACCTCACGTTCCGTTTCCCGACAGTGGACGTGCGGTTGGGGCGTTTCATCATCGCCGCGGGCGATCCGGTCATGCTGTCCATCGCCGGCGCCCACTCCGATCCGTCGTTCGAGAAGGCGATCGACCCCCAGGCCGTCCGCAGCACCCGCGCCCACCTGGCTTGGGGCGCGGGGCCGCACGCCTGCCTCGCCCAGCTGCTGGCCACCCGCATCACCACGATCGCCGTGGAGCGGCTGTTCGAACACGTCGGCAGGCTGCGGCTCGCGCTTCCCGCCAACCAACTACCGTGGCGCTCGTCCCCCTTCATGCGCGCGCTGCGGTCCCTGCCCGTCGAGTTCGAGCTCGCTCAGAGCTACGTCCCGCCGAGCGACGCCGAGGAGGACGGAGCGCGCGAGCCGGCGACGCAGGCCGCGCCCACCGCGGACGAGGAGGCTCCGCGCTCCGCGCTGCGGCGTTTCCTGCGGGGGCTGGCACGGCGAGCCTCAGGGACCATGAAGAGGCCCGGTTAGGACGAGGGACTACGACCATCTGGCCGGCCCGGCTGTTCCCCGAGGCCGGGCGGCGGACGGCGGCCCTGTTCTACGCTTGGCGCAGAAGGGAGGCGTCCATGGGGCGGAGGCCGACCATCGACCGGGCGGAGCTGGCCCGGCTCGTGGCTGAGGGGTTGAGCGTGCAGGAGCTCGCCGCGCGTTTCGGTGTGAGCGAGTCCGGGGTGCTGCAGGCCAAGCGGGCCGCCGGGCTGGCCAAGGCGATGCTCGAGCACAGCCGGGCCCTGCCGTGGAAGCTGAGCCGGGAGCACACCCAGTCGGGGCCCGCCACCAACCTGCGCAACCTGTCCGCCGCCGCCCAGGGGAAGCCGCCCGCGTCCGAGCGGTTGAACACCGCGCTGCGGTGGGCGCAGCGGCTCGTCGACGCCGGGCTGGACGTGACCTACGACCCCGCGGAGGGCTTCCGCGAAGTCCCCGCCTCCCCTGACGGCTCACACGTCGCGGACGTGCTCGCCGACGCCCGCAGAGCGCTGGAAGCCCGGTGAGGTAGGCGTTTCGGCGGCCCGTTCGCGGGCAGTCGCTGGTCTCGACACACAGAGACCGGAGGCGAAGAACATGGACACCTTGATCTGGGTGGCCGTCGTCGTGGTCGTGGTGGTGGCGGTCGCCGCTGTCGGCTATGTCGTGTTACAGCAGCAGCGCCGCAGCCGCCTACGCACGCGGTTCGGCCCCGAGTACGACCGCATGGTGGCCGAGCACGACAACCGGCACGACGTCGAGCAGGAACTCCTGGCCCGCGAGCAGCGTCACTCCGAGCTCGACATCCACCCGCTGCCGGAGCAGGCGCGCGACGCCTACGCCGGCCGCTGGAACGAGGTGCAGGAGCGTTTCGTGGACGCCCCCGGGTTCGCGGTGACGGAGGCCGACCAGCTGGTCGCCTCGGTCATGGCCGAGCGGGGCTATCCGACGGACGACTTCGAGCAGCGCCTGTCCGACCTGTCGGTCGGCCACGCGCGGACTCTCGACCACTACCGGACCGCACACGAGATCAGCGGGCGCGCGGCCAGGAAGGCGGCCTCCACCGAGGAGCTCCGCCAGGCGATGGTGCACTACCGCGCACTCTTCCAGGAACTGCTCCAGGACACGGCGCGAGGACGGTGACCAGATGAACGGCGACGAGCTGCGGGTGCCCTCGCAGCGGACGGACGGGCCCGAGGACACGAGATCCGGCGAGCACACGAGAACCCACGACCCCGGCGACGAGCACCCCACGACCGACCAGGCCGACGACGGCCGGGCCCACGACCTCCAGACCCACGACGTCCAGACCGATGACATCCCGACCCACGACCTCCAGACCCACGACGTCCAGACCCACGGCATCCCGACCCACGACGTCCGGGACCCTTACGGCGACAAGCTCGTGGCGTCGCAGGCCGAGGCCGACGAGACGCCCGCCCACGCCGCCCCGCAGAGCACGGTCCTGTTCGACCAGGACCCCGCCCAGGTGCAGGCCCGCTGGCGCGAGCTGCAGACGGCGTTCGTGGACGACCCCGGCGAGGCGGTCCAGCGCGCCGACGGCCTGGTCGGGGAGGTCGTCGAGGCGTTCACCAGCTCGCTGACCACCCGTACGGGCGAGCTGCGCGAGCGCTGGAAGGGCGCGGAGACGACCGACACCGAGCAGCTCCGGCTGGCGCTGCGCGACTACAGGGGCGTGCTGGAGCGGCTGCTCGCGCTCTGCGGCCCGGAAGCGAGGTGACCACGCATGCTCGCGATCATCGCGGCGATCGTCTTCGGGCTGGGCTTCCTGCTCGACCTGGTGAACACGAGGACCCCCGGCGGAATCACCGGCACGACCTTCATGCTGCTCGGCCTGACGCTGCTGGCCCTCCACCAGGCGGGCATCGGGACGGCCGGCGTCCGCAGCTACAGCGGCTGGCGCAACCGGACCCGGCGGTAGACGAGAACACCAGGCCCCCGTGCGCCGCCGCGCACGGGGGCTCGCCGCGCACACAGGCCCGCACGCAGGTCCGCCGCGCATGCAGGCCCGCCGCGCACGCAGGCCCGCCGCGTGCAACGCCGCTCAGGCGGAAGCCGTGCCGGCGAAGCGCATCGTCACCGTGCTGCCGCCGCTGCCGATGCGCAGCGTGAGGTCGGTGGCGAGGCGGCGGGCCACCCACAGGCCCATGCCGCCCACGGTGCCGGGCCTGGGCCCCGGCCTCCAGGCGCCGTCGTCGTGCACTTCGATCACCAACCCCTCGTCCTCCTCCCAGGTGCGCAGCCGCGCGGGCGGCGCGCCGTGGGTGACGGCGTTGGTGGCCACCTCGTTGACGGCGATGACGAGGTCGCCGATCGCCTCTTCCGGCATGCCCGCCGCCCGCGCCTGCGTCTCGGCGGCGGAGCGCACCTCCGGCAGGTCGGGCAGGCGGAAGCTGATCTCTTTCACGGGCGTCCCCGGCGGCGGGCTGCTCTCTCGCACGGACGCGCCTGACCGCGGGCCGGTCTCCTTCACGGACGCGCCGGGTGGCGGGCCGGTCTCCTTCACGGGCGTGCCGGGTGGCGGGCGGTGTGCGCCCGCACGAGGATCGACCTCCTCGTTCACCCGAAGACCGCCTTCTCAGCCGACCAGTTCCGAGCGGAGCTGGTCGAGAACCTTGCGCAGGATTCTGGAAACGTGCATCTGGGATATCCCGAACTCCGCCGCGATCTCGGCCTGCGTCATGTTGCCGAAGAAGCGCAGCAGCAGGATGTGCTTCTCCCTGGACGGGAGCGCGTCGATGAGCGGCTTGACGGCCTCGCGGTCGACCATGGTGCTGAGCGTGTCGTCGTCCTCGGGGATGACGTCGCCGAGCGAGGCGGCGTCGTCGTCGGCGCCGAGGGGCGCGTCGAGCGAGAGGGTGCTGTAGGCGGCGGACGCGTCCAGCGTGAGCAGGACGTCCTCCTCGCTGATGTTCATCTTGGCGGCCAGTTCGGACACGGTGGGCGATCTGCCCAGGTCCTGGCTGAGGTCGGCGACGAGCCGGTTCAGCTCGGAGCGGCGCTCCTGGTAGAGGCGGGGCACCCGGATGGCCCAGGTGCGGTCGCGGAAGTGGCGCTTGACCTCGCCGGTCATGGTGACGACGGCGTATCCCCTGAAGGCGTGCCCGAGGGTGGGGTCGAAGCCGTTGATGGCCTTCATCAGGCCGACGTACGCGGCCTGGAGGAGGTCCTCGAGGGGTTCGCCACGGTACCGGTAGCGCCTGGCGATCTCCATGGCGAGCGGCCGGTGCATCTCGACGATGCGTTCACGCAGCCGCTCCCTGTGGCTGTCGAGAGTGTCTTCCCTGACCATTTCGGCCAGGAGTTGTTCGGCGGTCATCTCCTCGAGAACGTATTCCTGTACAGCCATCGCTGCTCCTCGATATGGATCGCAGGGAGGCCTCCACCAAAAGGAAAAAGCCCAGGCAGAGGCACACCTCGCTCTACTGTCGAGACGGAAGCCCTCTGCTGGACTTCGGATCCAGTCTCCCCCATCCTCGGGGAAGTATTCCTCCCCGCCCAGGTAACAGTAGGGTTGCTTCGTGACAATGCCGGAGAACGGCGAGGGGCCTGTCGCAGCCCTGAGCCTGACGTCGTCGACCGTTGACGAGATCACTGTGATCAAGGTCGATGGCGTGCTCGACGCCACGACGCGCGAGCAGTTCGCCGACTACCTGTCCCTGGCGGGCGCGGAGCTGATCCTGGACCTGGCGGGGGTGACGTTCATGGACTCGCGGGCGCTTGGCCTGATCGTGCACCACTGGCAGACCAGCTTGGCGTCGGGCGCCAGGTTCGCCCTGGTCGGGGTCGAGTACTCGAAGTCGAAGGTGATGTGGATCACCGGGCTCGCGCAGCGGCTGCCGCTGTACGACACCCTCGACGACGCGCTGGCCGCCCTTGGCTAGCCGCGCGACTTGCGCTGGTGCTCCTCGACCAGCAGCCTGGCCAGGTCGGCCACCTTGACCTGATGGTGCTGCGAGGTGCGGCGCAGCTCATCGAAGGCCGCCTCCGCGGTACAGCCGCTGGTCTGCATGATGATGCCCTTGGCCTGGTCGATGACGGACCGTCCGGCGAGGGCCTCCTGTAGCTGGGCCGCGCCGGTGCGCACCTCCTCGAAGTCCCACATGTTCGCCATGGCCACGCCGACCTGCTCGGTCAGCATGTCGGCGAGCGTGTGGGCGGCCTGCGGGGAGAAGGCGGCCGGCCGCACGGAGTACAGGCCGATGACCAGCGTGGCGGGCGCCATCTGCACGGGGACGAGGAGCGCGGAGCGCACGGCCCAGCGGGTGGCCAGCGCGGCGTAGCGGGGCCAGCGGCTGTCGGCGAGCACGTCGGTGATGGTGACCCGGCTGCCGGTCTGCCTGGCCTCGGCCGAGGGGCCCTCGCCGAGCTCCCGTTCGCCTTCGACGAGCATGATCAGTTCGCTGTGCGAGCCGGAGACCAGCACCCGCCGGTCGCGCCAGTGCTCGGCCGAGCCGCCGGAGCATCCTGGAACGCCGGCGGCGAGCGCCGTCGTCAGGCCGCGCAGGACGCTCTCGGTCGAGGTCTCCTCGCCCAGGCGACCGAGAAAGGCCAGGTCACGGGCGAGACTGGGGGTTATCATCGCAGTCGATTCCATAGCAACAAGCCTCTACCCCTTATGGATACCTTTATCCCGAGTGGCGTAGCGTCAGAGGATGACAATGCCCGACCTCGAACACGCTCTGGACGCGCTTTCCGCCCGCGTCTCTTCCCTGCGTGAGGCGAGGACGGCGTACCCGTCCGAGCTCGCGCCGACGCTGGACGCCGCGCTCGCCGAGCTGGGCACGGCGGCTGAGCTGCTCGCCGAGGCCAGGCAGGAACTGCGCAAGGGGCCCGCCCGGCAGGGCGGCAAGAAGGACGGTTCCCAGCGCGAGCTGAAGCTGCTGCGACAGGTGTTCAAGGCCTTCCCCGTCCCGGTGATCGTGCTGGACGGCGGCGGCGTCGTCAGGCGCATCAACGGCGAGACCTCGCGGCTGCTGGGCAGCCCCGACGGCTACCTGGTGGGCCGCTCGTTCCCGCTGCTGGTCGACGTGTCGAGGCGGGCGGCGTTCCGCTCGCATCTGACGTCGGTGCTGCAGACCGGGGAGCCGGCGGCGTTCGAGACGCGGCTGGCGCACCAGGGCAGGACGCACACGGTGCAGCTCGCGCTGACCAGGCTGACGATGCCGGGCGAGCCGCAGCAGATGGTGGCGGCGGTGGCGCTGCCGACCGAGGTGCAGCTGCCGGAGCCGGGGGAGCGGCCGGAGCTGTCCGACGGCGCGCTGCTGCTGGCGGCGGCGAAGCGGCAGGACCTGCTGGCCAGGACGGGCGCGCTCCTGCTGGACGAGGAGGCGCTGCGGCAGCCGGTGGCGCTGCCCAGGACCACGCGGATGCTGGCGGCGGGCTGGGCGGACTGGGTGGTCGCGGACCTGGTCCGCGACGGGCTGCCGCGCCGCTCGATCGTGGTGGCGCCGAAGGATCACCCGCTGGGCGACCTGGTGCGGCACGTGGAGGCGTCGGACCCGGTGTGCTGCCCGCTGGTGACGCAGGTGATCGAGCACGGTTCCGGCGTGGTGCACGAGATGGTCGAGGACGAGACACTGTTCGGCGTCTGCCCGGAGGGCCCGCTGCTGACGGCGATGGAGGCCGGGTCGGTGCTGTGCGTGCCGATCGGCCCGGCCGACGGCGCGCTGACGCTGGTCAGGGCGCACCACCGGTCGCCGTTCACGCTGGCGGACCTGGCCGTCATGCAGGAGGTCGGGCTGCAGCTCGGGCTGGCGCTGCGGGCGCAGAGCAGCTTCCAGAGCCGCTCGCGGGCGGCGGACGCGCTGTCGGCGAGCGTCGCGCCGCGCAAGCTGCCCGACGTGCCGGGGTACGAGGCGGCGGCGGCCTACCATCCGGGGGCGTCGGTGGGAGCCGAGTTCTACGACGTGTTCCCGGTGGCCGGGGGCTGGGGCTTCGCGCTGGGCGGCGCCGCAGGCAAGGGCCAGGAGGCGGCGTCGGTGAGCGCGCTGGTCAGGGGCGGGCTGCGGGTGCTCAGCGTCTGGGAGTCCGACCCCGACGTGGTGATGCGGAAGGTGAACCAGGCCCTGGTCGAGCAGGGGACGGGGATGTTCGTGATGGTGCTGACCGGGTTCGTCCGGGGGCGCACGATCCGGCTGTCGTCGGCGGGGCACCATCCGGCGGCGCTGCTCCAGCCGGACGGCGGGGTGCGGTTCGCCGCCGGCGGCGGGGTGCCGCTGGGCATCTCGCCGATGGCGGAGACGGGGTCGGAGGAGCTGCCGTTGCCGGTGGGCGAGACGCTGGTGCTCTACTCCGAGGGGCTGATCTCGTCCAGGAACCGGGCGGGCGAGACGTACGGCGAGGAGCGGCTGGCCGACGTGCTCAGCCGGTGCGCGGGCCAGTCCCCGTCGACCGTGGTCAAGACGGTCGAGGAGGACCGGCACGCCTTCTCCGAAGGGCAGGTGTGGGACGAGATCGTGGTCCTGGCTCTCCGGGGTGTCTGATCTGTGGGGGTTTGCGGCTGACGAGAAAGTGGGTATCGTCGGAGAAACAGATCGGTGCCTAAGACGCAGGCACACCTTGAACGCTTCTGACGCTGAGGTGTGCCATGAATATCGCGATCGTTGCTTCCGCTGCCGCCAACCGGCGCCATCACATCCTTTCCGTGGCACGCGAGCTCGGCAGAGGCCACCACGTCACCATCTACTCCCGCCGTGAGAACGCCGAAGGTAAGCCCAGGACGCGGGTAGCCCCGGGTGTCACGCTGGAGAGCATGGACGTCGGTCCCGCCCGGGACCTGCCCGCCGACGAGCTGGTGCCGTACCTGAGCGACGTCGCCAGGTACCTGGAGCAGCGCTGGTCCCAGGACCGTCCGGACGTGATCCACGCGCACTCCTGGGCGTGCGGCCTGGCCGCGGTGACGGGCGCGAAGGGGCTCGGCGTGCCGGTCACGCAGACCTTCCACACCGTCCACCCGGCCCACCAGAAGCTGGAGCTGGCGCTCGGCCGCCGGGCCAACGCGGTCATCGCGGGCTCGGGCGACGAGGAGTCGGCGCTGATCAGGCTGGGCGTGCCGCGCGGCAACATCGCGATCGTCCCGTACGGGATCGACACCGAGCGCTTCCACCGCCGCGGCGCGGTGGCCACCCGGGGCAGCCGCAAGCGGCTGCTGCACGTCGGCCCGCTCACCCCCGAGCGCGGCGCGCACACCGTGATCCGCGCGCTGCCCGGGCTGCCGGACGTCGAGCTGGTCATCGCGGGCGGCCCGCTGATGGACGACCTCGACGACGACAGGGACGCGCGGCGGCTGCGCGCCCTGGCCGACCAGCTCGGCGTGGCCGAGCGGGTGACCCTGCTCGGGCAGGTGAGGCGGGCTTCGGTGCCGAAGCTGATGCGCAGCGCCGACGCCGTGGTGACGGTGCCACGCGAAGCCGCGACCGGTGTCGTGGCGCTGGAGGCGATGGCCTGCGGCGTGCCGGTGATCGCCTCGGCCGTGGGCGCGCACCTCGACTCGGTCATCGACGGCGTCACCGGCCTGCTGGTGCCGCCGGACCGTCCGGCGCGCACCGCGCGGCTGGCCCGCGAGCTGCTGACGGACCCGACGCTGCGTACCGCGCTCGGCTACGCGGGCGCCGACCGGGCCCGCTCGCGCTACTCGTGGGAGCGCGTCAGCCAGGAGCTGCTGCGCGTCTACGAGGCGGCCTGCGCCTGACACGGACCGGCCGCGACGAGGCCGCCCTGGCCCGGCGAATCGGACGTCTGTATCGTTCTGGCATGCTGATCCACCCCTGGGACGCCGGCGAAGAGGAGCAGTCCCTCGCGTACGTGCGGGACAACCCGTTCGGAACCCTCATCGCCGCGGGCCGGGACCGCGCCGTGCCGGTCGTCGTGCCGACGCAGTTCCTGCTGACGGACGACCGGACGGTGCTCCTCCACCTCGCCAGGCCGAACCCGATCTGGGCGGCGATCGAGGAGAACCCCAAGGTGATCCTGTCGGTCGCCGGCCCCTGGTCCTACATCCGGGGCGGCTGGCGGGCCGAGCCCGGCACCGATCCCGCGCTCGGGGTGCCCACGACGTACTACTCCTCCGTCCAGCTCACCTGCCACGCCGAGATCGTCACCGAGGCCGAGGGCAAGCTGGAGATCCTGCGCGGCCAGCTCGACGACCTGGAGCCCGGCCACGGCGACCCGGCCCAGATGCCCCGGCTGCTGTCGGGGATCAGGGGGCTGCGGCTGACGATCGAGGAGATCCGCGGCAAGTTCAAGTACGACGGCCACAAGGACGCCGAGCACCGCGCGCGGGTGGCCAAGGGCCTGTCGGAACGCGGCGGCCCCGGTGACGACGCGGCGCTTCGCTACATGTCCTGAAATATCCGTGCGGGGGGCATCATTGCTGGTAGAGGGGTTTCCGCATACTCCTGCGACACCTGCGCCCCCTCTGCTTGCATGGCGGCATGTCTACACGCAGTCTCATCGCGGCGGGGGCGGTCCTCCTGACGACCGCCCTCATCCCCCACAGCGCGCGGGCGGAGACCTGGACGTGGGGAGCGCCGGTCGTGGTCGAGAACTTCGACGGCGCCTCGCTCGACCCGTCCAAGTGGATGATCTACGACTCCCCCGAGGCCGCCGTCAACCCCCGCACCGGGCGGGCCACCACGGTCTCCGGCGGCGTGCTGCGCCTCAGGGGCGCCAGGTACGGCGGCCGCGACCTGTCGGGCGGCGTCGCCAGCACGCTGGCGCAGGCGTACGGCCGCTGGGAGGTCAGGTTCAGGGCCGAGGCGGGCGCCGGGTACACGCCGGTGGCGCTGCTCTGGCCGGCCTCGAACGACGGTCCCGGCGCGGAGGTCGACTTCGCCGAGATCGTGGACCCGCAACGGCAGGGCGGCGGCATCTTCGTCCACAGCGACGCCGGCCGGGCGCTGCAGCAACTCCGCGCCGACTTCACGACGTGGCACACGGCGGCCGTCGACTGGCTGCCCGGACGGCTGACCTTCTGGCTGGACGGCCACCGCCTCTGGGACTACCAGGGCCCGCACGTCCCCGGGAACCGCAGAATGGGCCTGGCCCTGCAGAACGACGTGGTGTGCGAGCCGCGCTGCCGCGACGCCTCCACCCCGGACACGGTGTCGATGTACGTGGACTGGGTGCGGATCTACCGCGCCCCAGGCTGGGCCCCTGAGCGTGCCCCAGACCGGGCCCCAGACCGGGCCCCAGACCGTGCTCCCGTCCCGGCTCCGGGCTGGGCCCCTTCCTGGGGCTGAGGCAGCAACCGGGCCGCTTTGAGCCCGAGGTGCACCGCCATGCGGTCGTCGCCGTCCGACAGGTCCCTGTTCGTCAGCCGTTCGGCCTTCCCCAGGCGGTAGTAGAGGGTCTGGCGGTGCACCCCCAGCTCGGCGGCGCTCTTCTGGGCGTGCCCGCCGAGGTCCAGGTAGGTCTCGACGGTCTGGGCCAGCTCACGGTCGAGCGCCGCCGTCTCGGCCGCCAGCTCGCGCAGGTCGGCCTGGCCGAGCCTGGCCAGCAGGCGGTGCACGCCCAGGTCCTCCCAGCGGGCGATGGGCGCGAACCTGGGGAAGTGCTCGGCGACGCGCAGCGCGAGGCGGGCCTCGCGCCAGCTCTGCCAGGCGTCCGCCGGGTCGTTCCTGGGCGCGCCGAGCCCGGCGGCGGTGCCGTACGCGGCCTGGACGGTCTGCGCCACCTCGCCGGCCAGCCCGGCCGGGGCGAGCAGCGCGACAGGCGAGCCGGCGCGGGAGAGCACGCCGCGCGGCAGCGTCCAGAGGGCGGCGACGCGCTCCCTCGACTCGCGCACCGCGATCGCCGCCACCGGGCCGGGCAGCTCGATCGAGACCTGGGCGCGCTCTTCGGGGTCGGCTGAGAGCAGGGCGCGCAGGCCGCGTCCGAGGTCCTGGCGACTGCGGGCCTCCTGCGCGAGCTCGCCGGCGGCCCTGGAGACGAGCGGCTCGACCCTGCGCAGCGCCTCGTCGGTGAGCTCGCCCGAGTCGAGCAGCCACAGGTAGCCGTAGGTGACGTCGCCGTGGCGCAGCGGCCAGCAGACTCTGGCCAGCACCTTGAGGTCGGCGTCGGCGGGAATCCGGATCGGGCCGCTCACCCGGGCGATGCCGTAGCGTTCGAAGTAGTCGCGCAC
This sequence comes from Nonomuraea sp. NPDC000554, assembly GCF_040300065.1. Classification (NCBI taxonomy): domain Bacteria; kingdom Bacillati; phylum Actinomycetota; class Actinomycetes; order Streptosporangiales; family Streptosporangiaceae; genus Nonomuraea; species Nonomuraea sp. NPDC000554. Next base: position 64,708 of record NZ_JBEPDC010000015.1, read on the forward strand.
CTCGCCGGTGGCGCGCCTGCGCAGGATCGACTCCTGGCGGACCGTGTCGATGTCGCCGTGCTGCGCGCCGTACGCGAGCAGGCGGAACGAGCGGTCCTCGAGCGTGGCGGACGCGCCCAGCAGGCGCGCTATCTCGTCGACCGTGTCCTGGAGATCAGCGGTGTTGTGCATTTGTCTAACAGCCTGCCACAACCGGCGTTACGAGCGTCAATGGCCTCCCATGAGCTGGGGTTTTAGGCTGAAATCATGCTGGGTCAAGTGCTACTCGCGGCCTCCCGGAGCAACCTGGTACGTCGCTCCGTCTCCGGTCTCCCCCTCACGCGCAAGGTGGTCGACCGGTTCGTCGCGGGCGAGAGCGTCGAAGAGGCGCGCGCCGCCATCGAACGGCTGCGCGACGCGCACCTCGCCGTGACCGTCGACCATCTCGGCGAGGAGACGCGCGACGCGAGCGCCGCCGCGGCCGTCGCGAAGGCGTACGTCACGCTGCTGGACGCGCTGCGCCCGCTCGGCCTCGGCCGGGGCGGCGAGGCGTCGGTGAAGCTGTCGGCGCTCGGGCAGCGGCTCGACGACTCCCTGGCGCTCGACCACGCCCGCGCGATCTGCGCCGCCGCCGACGCCAACGGCTCCACGGTCACGCTCGACATGGAGGACCACACCACGGTCGACTCCACGCTCGGGATCCTGCGCAAACTGCGCGAGGACTTCCCCGCGACCGGCGTGGCGATCCAGGCGTACCTGTTCCGCAGCGAGGACGACTGCCGCGAGCTGGCCACGGAGGGGTCCAGGGTCCGCCTGGTCAAGGGCGCCTACCGCGAGCCCGCCACGGTCGCCCACCAGGGCAAGACGGCCGTCGACAAGGCGTACGTGCGGTGCCTGCGGATCCTCATGGAGGGGAAGGGGTACCCCATGGTGGCGACGCACGACGACCGGATGATCTCCATCACCGAGCTGCTCGCCGACCGCTTCGGACGGTCCACGGGCGACTACGAGTACCAGATGCTCTACGGGATCCGCACCGACCGCCAGGAGGCGCTGGCCGGAGCGGGTCACACGGTCCGTGTCTACGTGCCCTACGGCGACGACTGGTACGGCTACTTCATGCGCCGCCTGGCCGAACGCCCCGCCAACGTCGCCTTCTTCCTTCGTGCCCTTGGGGGTAAGTAAATGGATGCCATCAGCAACGTTCCCGTCCCCGCCAACGAGCGGGTGTACGCATACGCGCCGGGCAGCGCCGAGCGCGCCGCGCTGGAGAACCGGATCAAGGAGCTGTCGAGCTCCTCGATCGACCTGACCATGACGATCGACGGCGAGCGCCGGCTGGGCGGCGGCGCGCCGATCGACGTCGTCCAGCCGCACAACAAGGCCGCCGTGCTGGGCCGCACCCACGACGCCACGGCCCAGGACGTGCAGAACGCCATCGACAGCGCCCTGCGTGCCGCGCCCGCCTGGCGGGCGCTCTCCTTCGACGAGCGGGCCGCGATCTTCCTCAAGGCCGCCGACCTGCTCTCCGGCCCCTGGCGGTCGACGCTGAACGCGGCGACCGTCCTGGGCCAGTCGAAGTCCGCGCAGCAGGCGGAGATCGACTCGGCCTGCGAGCTGATCGACTTCCTGCGCTTCAACGTCGCCTACGCGCGGCAGCTCTACGCCGACCAGCCGGTCTCGTCGCCGGGCGTGTGGAACCGGATGGAGTACCGGCCGCTCGAGGGCTTCGTGCTGGCGATCACGCCGTTCAACTTCACCGCCATCGCCGGCAACCTGCCGACGTCGGCCGCGCTGATGGGCAACGTCGTCGTCTGGAAGCCGTCGCCCACCCAGCAGTTCGCCGCGCACTTCACGATGCGGCTGCTGGAGGCCGCGGGGCTGCCGCCCGGCGTGATCAACATGGTCACCGGAAACGGGCAGGGCGTCTCGGAGGTCGCGCTGACGCACCCGGCGCTGGCCGGCATCCACTTCACCGGCTCGACGCCGACCTTCCAGCACCTGTGGAGCACGGTCGGCGCGAACATCGCGAACTACCACGGCTACCCGCGGCTGGTCGGCGAGACCGGCGGCAAGGACTTCGTGCTCGCGCACCCGTCCGCCGACCCGGCCGTCCTGTCGACGGCGCTGATCAGGGGCGCCTTCGAGTACCAGGGCCAGAAGTGCTCGGCCGCGTCGCGCGCCTACGTGCCGCGCTCGATCTGGACGCGCATGCGTGACGAGTTCGTGAGCGTGGCCGAGTCGCTGAGCGTGGGGGACGTGGCGGCCGACCTGTCGACGTTCATGGGCGCCGTCATCGACGAGCGCGCCTTCGCCAAGCACAAGGCGGCCATCGACCGGGCCCGTGCGGCGTCCGGCATCGAGCTGCTCACCGGCTCCTACGACGACTCGACCGGCTACTTCGTGAAGCCGACGGTCATGGAGTGCGCCGACCCGACCGACGAGATCTTCGTCAAGGAGTACTTCGGCCCGATCCTCGGCGTGCACGTCTACGAGGACGGCGACTACGACGCGGTGCTCGACCAGATGGAGGGCGTCGCGGCGTACGCGCTGACGGGCTCGATCATCGCCCAGGACCGCTACGCGATCGCGTCGGCGTCGGAGCGGCTGCGCTTCGCGGCGGGCAACTTCTACGTCAACGACAAGCCGACGGGCGCGGTCGTGGGCCAGCAGCCGTTCGGCGGCGCCCGTAGCTCGGGCACCAACGACAAGGCCGGTTCGATCTTCAATCTGATCCGCTGGGTGAACGCCCGCACGATCAAGGAGACGTTCGTGCCGCCGGTCGTCACGCCGCCGTTCAGGGGCGACATCCCGCAGAGCGGCTGGGAGCAGCCCGATCTCAAGAACCTCGGGTACTGACAGAACCGCGTATGAGCGGGGATGAACAAAGACGCCCCGGAACTCGTCCTCGAGTTCCGGGGCGTCTTTGTCTCCGTTCATCGTCATGGAGCCCTGGTCAGGCGAGGTAACCGCCGTCGATGGTAAGGACGGTGCCTGTGACGAAGGAGGCGGCTGGGTCGGCGAGGAAGACCACGCCTGCGGCGATCTCCTCCGGGCGGCCGAAGCGGCCCAGCGCCTTCAGGGCTCGTTGCGCGTCCGCGAACTCACCCTCCGGAGGGTTCATGTCGGTCGCGACCGCGCCTGGCTGGATGACGTTGACCGTGATGCCGCGCGGGCCCAGGTCGCGTGCCGCGCCTTTGCTGTAGCCGACGATCGCGGCCTTGGTCGCCGCATAGTCGGCCATTCCCGGGAATCCGGCACGGTCGGCCAAGGTGGAGCCGATGGTGATGATCCGGCCGTCATCGCCGATCAGCCTGGACGCGGCGCGGATGGCGGCCACCACGCCGGCGAGGTTGACGTCGTACAGGTTGTCCTGCGCCGCCGGGTCGTCCCGCTGGTCACCGAGCACGGCACGTTGCGACACACCCGCGCTGTTGACCAGGACGTCGAGTCGTCCGAAGTCCGCGACGACTGTGTCGACCAGGTCCGCGACCTGGCCGGGGTCGCTTTGATCGGCCTGGTAGGCGGCGCCGCGGCGGCCTGCGGCCTCGATCTGGGCGACGACCGCCCGGGCCTTCTGTGACGAGGTGGCGTAGCCGATCGCCACATCGGCGCCCGCCTCGGCGAGCGCACGGGCGGCCGCGGCCCCGATGCCCCGCGATCCGCCGGTCACCAGTGCGACCTTTCCCTTGAGCGTCATGCGATCTCCATTTTGTGTACCGATCGGTATTGAATCGAGAGAGTACTATACCGATCGGTACGAAAACTGGGCAGGAGGGCACGGCCATGGGACGCTCACGCGCATTCGACGTCGATGAACGACTCGACCGCGCCCTGGAGGTCTTCTGGCGCCAGGGCTACGAAGGCACAGCATTGTCGGACCTGACCGAGGCGATGGGAATCAACCGACCCAGCCTGTACGCCGCGTACGGCAACAAAGAGTCCCTGTTCCGCCAGGCGTTCGGCCGCTATCTCGACGGTCCGGCGGCCCACGTCCGTACAGCCCTTGACCAGCCCACGGCGCGAGGGGTCACCGAGGCCCTGCTGCGCGGCGCCGTCGACGTCGCAACAAGATCGGATGGGCCGGACGGCTGCCTCATGGTGCAAAGCGCCCTGGCGACCGGCCCCCAGGGCCAGCCGATCCGCACGGAGCTGGCGGCCCTACGGCGCGCGGCCGAGGCAGGCCTGAGCGAACGCTTCGAACGCGCGCGCGCCGAGGGCGATCTGCCGGAGTCGGTGGCTCCTGAAGCCCTGGCGCGGTACGTCTGGGCGATCTCCTACGGCATCTCTGTCCAGGCAGCCGGGGGCGCATCCGGTGCGGATCTGCACGCCATGGTCGACCTCACGCTCGAGGCATGGCCCCCGTCGCCGCGCGTGGACGACGCAGCAGCGGCACGGCGCCGCACCTGAAGCACCAGCGGATCAGGGGGCGAGGTGCCGGCTCCGGCAACGCGCGGGCGTGTCGGTCACATCGGACGATGGTAGCCCGCAACCCGCGTCGCCACGCCGGGCGCGCGTGGCGACGTCGTGACCTCAGGGTTTCTCGAACACAACTGCCTCTCGACACGGAGAGTGAAGATATGGATACTCACTGTGTAATCCCCTCGTCACTCTCACCACGCGGGCCACACCGGTAGCACGACCTTCCTCTTCGTGCCGCCAGGCCGGCGGGGTGCGAGGACAAGCAAAGGAGAGTCCATGCAGCGCATCACCCTCGTCGTCCTCGCCGCAGCCACGGGCCTGGTGGCGGCGTCCCCGGCGAGCGCCCATGCCAATCCCCCCACGGCGCAGAGCGCCCAGCTGAGCACCCTTCCGTCCGGCTACCAGATCGTCTCCCTGCCCAACGCCAACGTCCCCAACTTCCAGCGCCGCACGGTGTACTGCCCCGGCTCCAAGAAGGTGCTCGGCGGCGGCGCCGAGGCCCGGGGCAACGACGCGATCCTGGTCGGCTCCTTCCCCACCGATGACGGCCGAGGCTGGATCGGCCTCGGCCGCCAGACCAAGTACAACGACGTCGGCATCAGCGTCTTCGCGATCTGCGCCGACTGACATCGCCCAACCCCCACCCCCGGTCCCGGCCGCACGCGCGGCCGGGACCGGCCCATGCCAGGGGCGCCCCTAGCGGACCCCGACGGGGAAGACGTCGAAGTGCACCACCACGTGCTCGGTCGACGGGTCGCCCGGCGACTCGAGTTCCCTGCCGTCCGCCAGCGCCCGATACCTCTCCAGGACCTCGAAGACCTCGTCCCGCATCCGGGTGGTCTCCGCCGCCGTGAGCCTGACCGAGCGGCGGCCGAAGCCACTGGCCGCCACCCACTCGGCGGGAGTGCCGGCCGACTCCTCGCGCCAGCGGGCCAGCTCCGCGCCGCGCTGCCGCACCAGGTCGTCGAGCAGGAACTCGACCGCGCCCGCCGTCTCGGCGTCGCCCGGCGGCGGTTCGCCGTAGGAGAAGCCGCCGGGCACGATCCGCCAGTACTTCTCCTTGCCCTTGCCCAGCTCGGGCGCGACCTCGATCATCTCGTGCCGGGCCAGCTCCCGCAGGTGGTAGCTGGTCGCGCCGGTGTTCTGGCCGAGCAGGCCCGCGAGCCGGGTCGCCGTGGACGGTCCGTGCTCCTCCAGCAGCTCGTAGATGCGCAGGCGCAGGGGGTGCGCGAACGACTTCAGCGCGTTCGCGTCGAGCGTTCTTGCGGAATAGCTCTTGCTTCGCATCGGCGTGCACACCTATCTTTGCAAAGGATTCTATGCACAGTTTCTCTTACACACACTATCGGAGTGAGTCATGCGGTCGTTCGGATACCTGTGGTCGTCGACCGCGCTGTCGAACCTGGCCGACGGGGTGCTGAAAGTCGGGGCGCCGCTGCTGGCGGTGTCGCTGACCCGCTCCCCCACCCAGGTGTCGCTGGTGGGCGCCGCCGCCACGCTGCCGTGGCTGCTGTTCGCCCTGTACGCGGGGGCGATCGCCGACCGGGTGGACCGCAGGCGGATCATGGTGCTGGCCAACGGGTTCCGGGTGGTGGTGCTGGCCGTGGCCGCGCTGCTCGGCGCGCTCGGCCTGCTGAACCTGTGGACGCTGCTGGCCGTCGTGCTGCTGGCGAGCGTGTCAGAGGTCTTCGCCGACACCTCCGCCCAGTCGGTGCTGCCGATGACGGTCCCGTCCGCGCAGCTCACCAGGGCCAACGGGCGGGTGCAGACCGCGCAGATGATCGGCAACGAGTTCGTCGGGGCGCCCGTCGCGGGCGTGCTGGTCGCGATCCTGCCCGCCGCCCTCTTCGGCGGCCCCGCCCTGCTGTACGGGGCGGCGGGGCTGCTCCTGCTCGGCATGCGCGGCACGTTCAAGGCCCCCCAGGACGCCCGGGGGCGGCGCTCGCTGCTGGCCGGCATCGTCGAGGCCCAGCGCTACCTGTGGTCGCAGCGGTTCCTGCGCACCCTCGCCGTCAGCGCGGGCCTGCTCAACTTCTCCAGCGCCGCCTACTTCGCCGTCATGGTGCTCTGGGTCGTCGGCCCCGACTCCGCGATCGGCCTGGAACCCAGCGGGTACGGCCTCATGCTGACCGCGTTCGCCGCCGGCGCGGTGGTGGGATCGCTGGTGTCGGACCGGGCCATCCGCCTGTTCGGGGAGGGCAGGACGCTCGTCGGCGGCTGGACGGCCAACAACCTGCTGCTGCTCGTCCCCGTGCTGGTGCCGACCGCCTGGGCGCTCTACCCGACCGCCGTGCTGTGGGGCGTGACCGGCGCGGCCGTCAACGTCCTCGTCGTCTCCACCCGCCAGCGGCTGATTCCGGCCGAGTTGCTCGGCCGGGTGAACTCCGCCTATCGGCTGATCGGGATGGGTGGCATGCCGCTGGGCGCCGCGCTCGGCGGCGTGCTGGGCGAGCTGGCCGGGCTGCCCGCCGTCTTCCTCAGCGCGGTGGGCGTCTCCATGGTCGCTGTCGCGCTCGTGTGGCGCGCCCTGGGCGATCGAATTTCAACCCCGCTGACCAGCGAACCTAAGATTCCCGACATATCCAGATCACGGTAGAGACCCAATGCCGTCCCTCGAGATGACATGATTACCACGAGCAACGAGGGGATGGCATGCGGGAGATCGGCGGACGGTACCTCCTCCACGGGGAGGCCGGTCGTGGGGGTATGGGCGTCGTCTGGCGGGCGTTCGATCAGCTGCTGCACCGCGAGGTGGCGCTCAAAGAGCTGACGCTGTCCGGTGAGGCCGAGATGGTGCGCAGGCGGGTGCTGCGCGAGGCGCGCATGGCCGCGGGCCTCACGCACCCGAACATCGTCACCGTCCACGACCTCATCGAGGAGGGCGGCAAGCTCTGGATCGTGATGGAGTACCTCGACGGGCTGTCGCTGCACCAGCTGCTCTCCCAGGTTGGCACGCTCCCGGCCCAGTCGGTGGCGGCGATCGGCCAGCACCTGCTCGCCGCGCTGCGCACCGCGCACCAGGCGGGCGTGCTGCACCGCGACGTCAAGCCGGCCAACGTCATGCTGACCGGCGACCGGGTGGTGCTGACCGACTTCGGCATCGCCACCGCCGAGGGCGACATCCGCATGACCACCCAGCGGCGGCTGCGCGGCACCCCCGCCTTCATGGCCCCTGAGCGGCTGCACGGCGGCCCGGCCAGCAAGGAGGCCGACATGTGGTCGTTCGGCGCCACCCTCTACAGCGCCGTCGAAGGCCAGCCGCCCTACCCCGGCCAGGACGCGGCGACCGTGCTCGGCATGGCCAGAAGCGGCGGCTACCCGCCGCCGCGCCGCGCCGGGGTGATGCGTCCGCTCATCGAGGGCTTACTCCACCACGACCCGGTGCGCCGCTACACGCCCGAGCAGACCGCTGGCCTGCTGGCGGGGATGCGCGCGAGCAGCTACCCGGCCGCGATCTGACCCTGCCGGCTCTCGGCTCGCTCCATCCAGGCGCCCATCAGGCGCGCCCGCCACGAGCGAGCCGACGGGCGCCTGCTCCCTCCTGGCTTCCCGGCGGGATCCTAAGCCTGCTCCTTCTTGGCTCGCGCCTCGGCCTCGGCGGCGTCCATGGCCGCCGCCTCCTCGGGCGTGGGCGCGGTGCCGCCGAGGTGGGCCGGCTGCCACCACACGCCGGGCGGGATCTCCGGGTAGGTGCGCTGCGCCCTGTCGACCAGCTCCGACATGCGGGCGTACAGGTCGGCCGTGTGCTTGTTGACGTCCTCGCCACGCTGGGGGTACATCGGCTCGCCGATCAGGATCGTCAGCGGGACGTGCCGCTGAGTCAGCTGCTTCGGCCTGCCCTTGGTCCACAGCCGCTGGCTGCCCCACAGCGCCACCGGGATGACCGGCACCTTCGTGGCCTGCGCCATCCGGATCGCGCCGTTCTTGATCTCCTTGACCGTGAACGACCGGCTGATCGTGGCCTCGGCGAACACGCCTACCACCTCGCCCGCCTTCAGCATGCGCAGCGCGGTGGCGTACGAGCCCGCGCCCGCGCCCCGGTCGACCGGGATGTGATGCATGCCCCGCATCAGCGGCCCGGAGATGCGGTGCTCGAACACGTCCTGCTTGGCCATGAAGCGCACCAGCCGCTTGGACGGCAGCGCGCCGAACCCCGCGAAGATGAAGTCGAGGTAGCTGACGTGGTTGCTGACCAGCACGGCTCCGCCGGTGCGCGGCACGTGCTCGGTCCCCTCCATGTGGAAGCGGTAGTCGAGGACGCGAAAGAGGGTCCGCGCGGCGGCGATCACCGGCGGGTACACGATCTCAGCCATGAGCAGAAGGTAGCCTAGGTTGCGCCCTGGTGGGCAGCCGGACCACGCCGCGGACGTTCCCGTACCTGGTCCGGTCGATGCCCGCGGCGTCCACGTCGTGGTCGGGCGCGACCAGCGCGGTCAGCTCCTCCAGCGCCACCCTGGCCAGCGGCCCGCCCAGGCGGCTCCACCCCGGCCACGCTATGACGCTTGTCCCCAGGGGGAAACGGGCAGATCGGTCTTGTGGCCATGAAGAAGCTCATCAACACCGCGGAGTCCGTGGTGGACGACGCGCTGGCCGGGCTCGCCGCCGCCCACCCATCGCTGGTGGTGCGCGACAGAGTGGTCTACCGAGCGGACGGCCCTCGGCCCGGCAAGGTCGGGCTCGTCTCCGGCGGCGGCTCCGGGCACGAGCCGCTGCACGCCGGCTTCGTCGGGCACGGCATGCTCGACGCGGCCTGTCCCGGCGAGATCTTCACCTCGCCGGTGCCCGACCAGATCATGGACGCCACCAGGGCGGTCGACGGCGGCGCCGGCGTGCTGCACATCGTCAAGAACTACACGGGCGACGTGCTGAACTTCGAGCTGGCCGCCGAGTTGGTCGACGACGTCGAGGTGGCCTCCGTGCTCGTCGACGACGACGTGGCCGTCCAGGACTCCCTCTACACGGCGGGCCGGCGCGGCACCGGCGCGACCTTGTTCGTCGAGAAGATCGCCGGGGCGCTGGCCGAGGTGGACGCGCCGCTCGACCAGATCGCCAGGATCGGAGCCGAGGTCAACGAGCGCAGCCGCTCATTCGGCATCGCGCTGACCTCGTGCACGGCCCCGGCGGCCGGCAAGCCCACGTTCACCCTGCCCGAGGGGGAGGTTGAGCTGGGCATCGGCATCCACGGCGAGCCCGGCCGCACCCGGGTCCCGCTGGTCTCGGCCCGCGAGCTGACCGCCCTCGCCATGGAGGCCATCCACCGCGACCTGCCGCTGCGCGGCGACCTGCTCGTCCTGGTCAACGGCATGGGCGGCACCCCGCTGATGGAGCTGTACGTGGTGTTCGGCGAGGTGGCGGCGTTCGTGCGGGGCAAGGACGCGCGGGTGACGCGCTCGCTGGTCGGCAACTACGTGACAAGCCTGGACATGCAGGGCTTCTCGGTGTCGATCTGCCGGCTCGACGACACCCTCACCCGCCTGTGGGACGCGCCGGTCGAGACACCGGGGCTGCGCTGGGGACGCTGATGGACACCCGCTTCTTCGTCGCCTGGATCGAGGACGCGGCCAGGCTGGTCCGGCTCCAGCGCGAGCACCTCACCGAGCTCGACGCGGCCATCGGCGACGCCGACCACGGCACGAACCTGGACCGCGGGTTCACCGAGGTGCGGCAGGCGTTCGCCGACCAGCCGCCGGACACGCCCGCACAGGTGCTGCTGTCAGCGGGGGCCACGCTGATCCGCCGCGTCGGCGGCGCTTCCGGCCCGCTGTACGGGTCGGTGTTCCGCCAGATGGGCAGGTCACTCGACGACCCCGTGACGCTGGCCGGGTTCGCCGCGGCCTTCGAGGCCGGAGTGGTGGCCGTCGAGCGGCTCGGCAAGACCGCCCCGGGCGACAAGACGATGGTCGACGCGCTGGCCCCCGCCTCGCGGGAGCTGGCGCGGGCCGTCCGCGACGGGGTGGGCGCGCGCGAGGCGTTCGAGCGGGCGGCGCGGGCGGCGGAGGAGGGGGCGCGGGCGACGATCCCGCTGCGGGCCCGCAAGGGGCGGGCGAGCTACCTGGGCGAGCGCAGCATCGGGCACGAGGACCCGGGAGCGGCCTCGTCGGCCCTCATCGTGGCGGCCCTGGCGGCGGTGGCGTGATGCGTGGGGACGCCGTGCGGTGGTGCGTGATGCGACCTTCTGAGGGTGGTGTCTGAGGGTGGTCGGGCTCGTGCTCGTCGCGCACAGCGCGGGGCTCGCGTCCGAGATGGCGGCGCTGGCGCGGGGCATCGCCGGCTCCGGGGTGCCCGTCGCGGCGGCGGGCGGCACCGGCGACGGCCGGCTCGGCACCAGCATCGACCTCATCGGCAAGGCCCTCGCATCGGTGAACCAGGGCGACGGCGTGCTGATCATCCCCGACCTGGGCAGCTCGGTGCTGACGTCCCGGCTGCTGGAGGTGCCGGGGCAGGTGGTGGTGGCCGACGTGCCGTTCCTGGAGGGCGCGATCGCCGCCGCCGTAGCAGCGGGCGCGGGCGCGTCCCTCGCCGACGTGCTCGCGGCAGCCGAGGAGGCACGGACATACCGCAAACTCGGCGACACGTGACGCCCCGAGCGAGACGCACCCACCAGCACCCCAGCGACAGCCCCCCAGCGGGGCAACGACTCACCGGCGCCCGGCGGGCTCCCGTGCGGGCGGCCTGACGGCTTCCTGGCTCAGTGGCCTTTGAAGGCCTCCTCCAGCCACCACGAGGCGCGGTCACGGGCGACCTTGGCGTGCACCAGCAGCGGGCGGTCGCGCGGGCCCTTCAGCCAGCCGGCCACCCCCGCCAGGTCGGCCGGCTCGGTGACGGTCACGGCGGCGAAGCCGTACCCCCGGGCGACGGCGGCCAGGTCGGTCGGCGGGAAGCGCACCAGCTCCAGCGGGTGCCCGTGCGGCCCGAAGTGGTGGACCTCCGCGCCGTACGCCTCGTCGTCGTAGACCACGACCACCATCGGCAGACCCAGCCGCGCCACGGTGTCCAGCTCGGCGACGCCCATCAGCGCGCCGCCGTCGCCGAGCGCGGCCACCGGCAGCCGGTCGGGCCTGGCCAGTGCCGCGCCGATCGCGGTGGCCAGGCCGAGCCCGATCGACTGGAACGCCTGGGTGAAGCAGAACCCCTGCTCGTCGGGGACGTCCAGGAACATAGCCGGGTAGCCCATGAAGTTGCCGGAGTCGGTGGCGACGATCCGCTCGGCGGGCAGCAGGTCGTCGAGGCCGATCGTGAGCGTGCGCGGGTCGATGCGGCCGTCGCGGCTCTCGTCCGTGTACGGGACCGCCCGCCAGCGGCCCTCCGCCTGGATGCGCCGGGCCAGCTCGGGCGACCGATACCGCCGCGCCTCCCCACCACCCGGCCGGTCGACGCCCGCCGCCGTCACGGAGAGCGCGGTGGCGGCCGTGTCGGCCGCCACGCCGAGGCGAACCGGGAGGTGCGCGCCGAGCGCGTCCTCGTCCAGGTCCACCTGGACGACGGCGGCCTGTCCGCCGATCAGGTCGCCGTGCCGGGTCGTCCACATGTTGAGCGCGCAGCCCCAGCCCACGACCAGGTCCGCGCCGCGGATCAGCTCGGCCGCCAGCGGGGTGGCGAAGCCGCCGCTGACGTCCAGGTCCCACGGGTTGCCGCGGAACAGGCCCTTGGCGACGGCGGAGGTGGCCAGCAGCGCGCCCGACAGCTCCGCCAGCTCCTCCAGTTCGCGCCGGGCGTGCCTGGCGCCGCGGCCCGCGACGAACACCGGCCGCCGCGACGCGGCGAGCAGGCGCGCCAGTTCGGCCACCTGCTCGGGCGCGGGCGGCCTCGACGACGGCAGCGCCGTGGAGGCGGCGGCCCGCGCGGCGGAGGTGATCTGGTCGAGGAACTCCCCCAGCAGGCCGCGCCAGGGCACGAGGCCGGCCTGCACGTCGAGCGGCAGGTTCAGCAGCACGGTCCGCCGGTCGTGCCAGGCGGCGCGGAAGGCGGCCACAACGGTCTCGACCGCCGTGTGGGCGGAGGCGATCCGCATCGGCACGGCTCCCACCGCCCGCGCCATCGCGTCCTGGTCGATGTGGAAGTTGGAGCGGACGTCCGTCGCCTCGCCGGCGAGCACGATCAGCGGGGTGCGGCTCTTGGCGGCCTCGGCGATGCCCGTCATCGCGTTGGTGAGGCCGGGCCCCTGGTGGACGGAGAGCACGCCCACCGTGCCGCTCATCCTGGCGTACGCGTCGGCCATGGTGGCGGCGCCGCCCTCGTGCCGTGCGGCGACGAACCGGGCGCCGTGCGTCACCAGCGCGTTGGTGACGTGGAAGTTGCCGCTCCCCACCACGCCGAAGGCGACCTCCACGCCGAGCGAGGCGAGGACGCGTCCGACGGCCTCCGCGACGATCACCGTTCGACCAGGGCCAGCACGCGCACGGGGCTTCCGGAACCGCCCACGATCGGCAGCGGGGGCGCGATCACCACGGCGCCGGTCACGGGCAGGCGGTCGAGGTTGCGGAGCTGGGTCAGGCCGTACTTGCCTGCGCCGAGCAGGAACGAGTGGCAGGGGAAGGCGGGCTCGAAGGAGTGCGCGGCGCCCGCGTCGGTGCCGACGGTCTCCACGCCGAGGCCGAGGATGGGCGTCTCGGACGCCAGCCACCGCGCGCACTCGACGGAGACGCCGGGGCTGTGCGGGCCGGTCTCGTCCGCGTTGAGGAAGGCGGCCTGGTCGGCGGACCTGGCGTCCCAGCCGGTGCGGTAGAGCAGCCAGCCGCCCTCGGGCAGTGGCCCGTTGACGCGCTCCCACTCCTTGACGTGGTCGATCTGGAGGAGGAAGTCGGGGTCCTTCTCCGCCTCCGCCGAGAGGTCGAGCACGACCGCGGGGGCGAGCAGGCTGCGGGCGGGCACCTGTGAGACGTCCTGCCCGTCGCGGGCGCTCACCCAGTGGATCGGCGCGTCGAAGTGGGTGCCGGTGTGCTCGCTGGTGTGGATGTCGTTCCAGTACCAGGCGGGGCCACGGTCGTCGTAGCGGCTGATCTCCTCCAGACGGAACGGGATCGCGTTGCCGAACGGCTCGGGCAGCTGCAGGATCGGCGTCTCATGCGTGAGGGGCGCGGTGAGGTCGACGATCTCGACGGCGCCGCTGCGCACGCTCTCGACCAGGCTCCGCAGGACCGACATGGCATCCTCCTCGATGGGCTGCTCGGGGCTGGCTGCATCCTCCTACAGCCGTGAGCGCGCTGCCAGACGGCCGGTCACCGGTGGAGGTAGTCGACCAGCGACGCCTTCTCGGTCTCCAGTTCCTCGATGGCGCTCTTGACGACGTCGCCGATGCTGACGATGCCGACCAGCCTGCCGTCCTCGACCACCGGCATGTGCCGGAAGCGCTGCGTGGTCATGGTCTTGCGCAGCTCTTCCACGTTGTCGCTCGGGCCCGCGGTGCGCACCTCGGAGGTCATGATCTCGGACACCGGCCGGTCGAGAATGGCCGCGCCGCGGTCGTGGAGGCGGCGGACGACGTCGCGCTCCGACACGATGCCGGTGATGGTGGCTCCGTCGGTGGAGACGACGACCGCGCCGATGTTGTCCTCCGCGAGCTTGGCGAGCAGTTCACGCACGGACGCCTCCGGGGGCACGGTCGTCACGTTGCTGCCTTTGTTGCGCAGGATTGTCCCGATGAGCATCTGCACCACCTCAGCCTTCGGTTTTAGCTTGGGTCATTCCCCCGAAGGAGGTCGGGTTAAGCCCCTCACCTCTTCTGGTTTCGGGCAAGCAACGGCGTGGTCAGGCGGTCGACCGTCACATAAGCTGCATTCCATACCATGTGAAATATCATCCTGAGGACGTCCATGAGCGAACAGCTGAACACCGGAAGCCACGACCTGCCCATCACCGGGCAACTGGCCGACTTCATGCGGACGGGCTGGGCCGACACCCGGCGCACCGACGTGTCGGCGCTGCCGATCGCGCCGTGGGCGGCCAAGCGCCGCGCCGCGCTGGCGGCCCGGTTCCCCGGCGAACGGCTCGTCGTGCCGTCCGGCACGCTCAAGGTCCGCAGCAACGACTCCGACTACCGGTTCAGGCCGCACAGCGCCTACTCCTACCTCACGGGCGCGGCCGAGCCCGGCGACGTGCTGGTCATCGAGCCGTCAGGCGAGGCCACCCTGTACGTCAGGCCGCGCTCGCCGCGCTCGGAGGGCCAGGAGTTCTACCGCGACAGGCGCTACGGCGAGTTCTGGGTGGGCCGCAGGCCGGACCTGGCCGAGGCGGCCGAGCTGTACCAGGTGCGGTGCGCCCACATCGGCCGGTTCGACCTTACGGGGCCCGCCAGGGTCCTGCGCGGCGTGGACTCCTCGGTCGACGCGATGCTGCCGCCGAGCGTCGGCGACGCCGAGTTCGAGGGCTTCCTGTCGGAGATGCGGCTGCTCAAGGACGAGTGGGAGGTCGGCCAGCTGCAGTCGGCCGTCGACGCGACCGCCCGCGGCTTCGAGGACGTGGTGCGCGCGCTGCCACAGGCACTCGGCCACCCGCGCGGCGAGCGCTACCTGGAGGGCGTGTTCGGGCTGCGTTCCAGGCTGGAGGGCAACGCGGTCGGCTACGACAGCATCGTCGCCTCAGGCGCGCACGCGTGCGTCCTGCACTGGATCCGCAACGACGGCGCGCTGCGCCCCGACGACATGCTGCTGCTCGACGCGGGCGTCGAGACGGACACCCTCTACACCGCCGACGTCACCCGCACGCTGCCGCTGTCGGGCCGCTTCTCCCCGGTGCAGCGGCAGGTGTACGAGCTGGTGTACGAGGCGCAGACGGCCGCGATCGCCACGCTCAGGCCCGGCGCCCGCTTCCGCGACTTCCACCTGGCGGCGATGCGGGTGATCTGCGAGGGCCTGAACGCGTGGGGCCTGCTGAAGGACTCCCCCGACGCGCTGCTGGAGTCGGGCCTGTACCGCCGCTACACGCTCTGCAGCAGCGGCCACATGCTCGGCCTGGACCTGCACGACTGCGCCAGGTCCCGGGCCGAGGTCTACCTCGACGGCGTCCTGGAGGAGGGCATGGTGCTGACCGTCGAGCCCGGCCTGTACCTGCAGCCCGACGACCTCACGCTGCCGGAGGAGTTCCGCGGCCTGGGCGTCCGCATCGAGGACGACCTGGAGATCACGGCCGACGGCGCCCGCCTGATGTCCGGGGCGCTCCCCCGCCACCCGGACGAGGTCGAGCGCTGGATGGCCGCCCTCTAGTGTCACAGTGCTGTCACGTTTCGTAGTTGGCTGACAACATGTGACCTGGGTCTCATACCTTTTCCTCAAATTCCTCGGGAAGCATCGACTTACTGGACAACCCGTCAGTAAGGTGACTGGTCCGTAGTCGGCCGGCAACGCGAGGTGGTCATGACGGCAGCACTCACCCGGGCGGAATGCTGATGGCCCTGTCCGGATTCGTCGGCCGCAAGGCCGGGTCCGTACTGGGCCAGGTGGGTGACCTGTTCGTCATCGTCCTGGAGGGTCTGCGCCGCAGCTGGGACATCCGGCACTGGTGGTGGGAGTTCGTCGACCAGTGCTGGTTCCTCGCGCGGGTCACCAGCGTCCCCGTGCTGCTGGTGTCGCTGCCGCTGGGCGCGACCGTCGCGCTGCAGGTGGGTGAGCTGGCCTGGCAGCTCGGCGCGGCGTCCGCCACCGGCAGCGCGGTGTTCGTCGGGCTGATCCGCGAGGTGGCGCCGCTGGCCAGCGCGCTGCTGATCGCCGGGGCCGGGGGCAGCGCGATGACGTCCGACATCGGCGCCCGGCACATCCGCGACGAGCTCAGCGCGATGGAGGTGATGTCGATCAACCCCATCCACCGCCTGGTCACGCCGCGCATGTGGGCCGCCAGCACGGTCGCGGTCTGCCTGTGCCCGCTGGTCATCCTGGCCGGGGCCGGCGGCGGCTACTTCTTCAACGTGGTCGTGCAGGGCGTGACCCCGGGGGCGTACTTCGACGGGGCGCTCTCGCTGGTCGTCGGCTCCGACCTGTACGTCACCCTGTTCAAGGCGTGGATCTTCGGGTTCATCGCCGCCGCCGTCGCCTGCTACAAGGGCATGACCTGCGCCACCAGCCCGGTCGGCGTCGGACGCGCGGTCAACCAGGCCACCGTCGTCACGTTCATGCTGGTCTTCGCGTTCAACTACGTGATCTCCGCGGTGTACTTCCTCGCCTACCCGCCGAGGGCGCTGTGATGGTGGCGCGCACGGCCGGGCTCAGGCTCGCCAGCGGCGGCCGCGAGTGGGCCGAGCGGTTCGCCCGGCTCGCCGACTGGCCGTTGTTCGTGTGGAAGGTGGTGTTCTACTCCGTCCGCGACGTCATCCTCCGGCTGAAGTACGTCAAGGTCGTCGTCCGCCAGGTCAGCGACGTCGTGGTGGGCGTCGGCGCGACCGTCATCGGCGGCGGCATGGTCTTCGTCGTCTTCACCATGGCGTTCGTCGTGGGCGCGACCGTGGGCCTGCAGGGCTACCAGGGGTTGCAGGCGATCGGCGCCGAGTCGTTCATGGGCCTGGTGGGCAGCTTCGCGAACGTCCGGGAGATCACCCCGATCATCGCGGCGACCGCGCTGGCGGCGCAGGTCGGCTCGTCGTTCACGGCGGAGCTCGGCGCGATGCGGATCTCGGAGGAGATCGACGCGCTGGAGGTGATGGGCATCAACGCCTTCACCTACCTGATCTGCACCCGTGTGGTGGCCGCGCTGCTGGCGCTGATGCCGATCTACCTGATCGCGCTGTTCGCCAGCTTCTTCGCCACCCGGCTGATGAGCACGGTGCTGTTCGGCCTGGCGCCCGGCGTCTACGACTACTACTTCTACCTGTACCTGCCGGTCAGCGACATCGTCTACAGCGTCGCCAAGGTGGGCGTCTTCGCCTTCACCGTCATCGTGATCCACTGCTACCACGGCTTCTACGCCACCGGCGGGCCGGTGGGCGTCGGGGTGGCCGCGGGCCGCGCGATCCGCCAGTCGATCGTCACGATCGTCCTGCTCAACCTGCTGCTGTCGTACCTGTTCTGGGGTGGCGGCGGCAGCGTGAAGCTGACGGGATAGGCGAGCGATGGGACGCACCGAGCTCTCGCTGCCGGTCCGGCTGGGCATCGCGCTCGCCGTGGTCGTGGTGTTCGTCGCGACGACGTTCTTCGTGGTGCGCTCCGCCACCGAGATCAGCGGGACGCGCATCGACGCCGTCTTCGGCCACGCCGGGCAGGGCCTGGACACCAACTCGCCCGTCAAGATCCGCGGCATCACGGTGGGCGACGTGACCGGCGTGTCCCTGGACGGCAAGGGCCACGCCGTGGTGACCATGCACCTGCGGCCCGGCGTCAAGGTGCCACAGAGCACGGTGGCAGCGGTCGAGCCCGCGTCGGTGTTCGGCCCCAAGTACGTCAACCTCAAACTCGGCCCGGGCGAGAGCGCCGGCCCCTACCTGGCCGCCGGCGCCGTCATCACCGACACGCAGGACCCGCTCGACCTGTCCGACACGCTCGGCGCCGCCTACCGGGGCCTGGACGCGGTGGACCCGCACGAGGTCTCCGCCATCGTGCACACCCTGGCCAGGGGGCTCGACGGCGAAGGGCCCGCGTTACGCGAGCTCATCGACGACTCCGGCACCGTGATCGGGGTCGCCCACAGGCAGCGGGAGCGCGCCAGGCAGTTCCTCCGCGACGGCGCCGCGCTGTCCACCGCGCTGTCCGACAAGGGCGACGAGCTGGTGTCGATCGCCTCGGACGTCAACGTCATCACCCCCGACCTGCTCAAGCGGGCCGACAAGGTCAGGGCGCTGCTCCAGGAGGTCACCTCCATCTCCGACCTGGGCGCGCACGGCCTGCGCAAGCACCGGCAGGACCTGCGGGCGGGCGTCCACTCGGGCGAGCGGGTGGCGGCGCTCATCTACGCGCAGCTCGGCCTGGCCGGCGACGGCGTACGCGGCCTGAACAAGCTGGTGGACCTGCTCAACCAGCTGATCGAGGCGCCGGGCCCCGGCGGGACCCGGCAGCTGCAGGTGGAGGCGTTCGTCGCGACCGACATCTGCGAGCTGGTCGTCGGATCCTGCGGCCCCACGGACGGGAGGCGCTGACGTGGCCATCTCCAGGGAGCGCGCCGCCCGCCGCTGGACGCTCCTGCGTTTCGTCCTGTTCATCGGGGCGACGGTGACGCTCATCGTGGTCATCACGTTCCAGATCGCCAGGGTCAGCACGGGCGGCGGCTACCTGCTCACGGCCACCTTCGACGACGTGTCGGGCCTCAACGAGGGCGACCAGGTCAAGATCGCCGGCGCGCCGGCGGGCCAGGTCGACTCCATCAAGGTGGTGAACGGCAGGGCCGAGGTGACGATGGAGGTGCAGGACGCGGTCCGGGTCCCCGAGGACACCGAGGCGGCCATCCGCTGGCGCAACGCCGTCGGCCAGCGGGTGGTCTACCTGGTCCCCGGCACCGCGTCCGGCAGGCTGGCACCCGGCGCCCGCATCGCCCGCACCTCCTCGGTGGTGGACATCGGCGAGCTGGTGAGCGACATCGGCCCGCTGACCCGCAGCCTCGACCCCGACCAGATCAACCAGCTGCTCACCGCCGCGGCCAAGGCGCTCAAGGGCAACGACAAGAACATCCCCAGGCTGCTCGACAACGTCAACGACATCACCGGCACACTCAACGAGCGCAAGCAGACGATCCAGCGACTGCTGAAGGACTACGCCACGGTCACCGGGGTGGTGGCCCGGCGCGACAAGCAGATCGAGCAGCTGGTCGACAACCTGGTCGTGCTCTCCGAGGCGTTCGCCGACAACCGCAAGCTCGTCGATGACGCGCTCGTCGAGCTGACGACCACCGTGCACACGTCCAACGAGGTCATCGGGAAGAACGCCGACGAGCTGGGCACGCTGGTGGACCACCTGTCGAGCCTGACGGGCGGCATCAGGCGGCACGTCGGCGAGATCGACAGAACGGTCGGCACCTTCCAGCCGCTGTTCGCCCGCGCCTACTCCAGCGTCGACCGCGGCCACTACTTCGTCACCGCGGTGCCATGCGTCGCGCTGAACGCCGCGCCGTGCCCGTACCCGATGAAGACGCCGCCGCCGCTGCGTGGCAGCACGCGGATCCAGAGCTCGAAGGACCTGCGCAAGCTCATGGTGGGTGAGTGATGGCGGCGAAGTCCTTCCGCGACCGCAACAAGATCGCCGTCGGCCTGGTGTCGCTGGCCGCGCTGGGGACCGTCCTGGTGGCGACGTTCCTGGTCGGCAACCTGGGGCTGCTGGAGGGCGGTTACTCCATGTCCGGCACGTTCGTCGACTCGGGCGGGCTGCGGACAGGCAACGACGTGCGCGTCGCCGGGGTGCGGGTCGGCAAGGTGACCGAGGTGCGGGCCGACTACGGCCAGGGCAACGTGGTCGTGACCTGGAAGGTCGACAGCGACGTCCGGCTCGGCCGCTCCACCAGGGCCGACATCACGCTGTCGAACCTGCTCGGCGGCCGGTACGTCAAGCTGACCGGGCCCGTCTCGGCCCCGTACGTCGACCAGCTGCCCGAGAGCCAGCGGCGCATCCCGGTCGAGCGGACCGGCGTGCCCACGCTGATCAACGACGCGCTCAAGGACGCCACCAAGCTCGTCCAGCGGCTGGACACCAAGCAGGCGGACAACCTGCTGAACGAGCTGAGCAAGATCGACACCACCAAGCGGGGACGCATCACCAGGCTGCTGAAGAACATCGGCGACCTGTCCGACACCATCAGCAAGAGCGAGCCCGACCTGCAGAGACTCCTCGACAACGGCTCCCGGATCATGAAGGTGCTGGAACGGAAGGACAAGCAGCTCGGCAGGCTCATCGACGCCATCGAGGTCATGCTGAACGAGCTGCGCAGCCGCCGCAACGAGCTGCGCACCCTGCTCGGCGACGGCAGCGACCTGGTGCAGAGCACCACCCGGCTGATCAACGAGCACGAGAAGTCGCTGGTGCGGGTGCTCGACGACAACAGCGCGATCACTACCAGGCTGAGCGACGGCAACAAGCAGCTCAACTCGCTGCTGGCGTGGGCGGGCCCGACGTTCTCCGGCATGTCCACGATGGGCGGCCAGGGCCCGTGGCTGGAGGCCATCGCCACGGGCCTCGGGCCGATCGACCCAGAAGTGCTGGGAGCCCTTTCCAGGGACACCGCGAAGGACAGGAAGGGCGAGCGATGAGACGACTGCTCGCGGTCCTCCTGGCCGGAACCCTGCTGGTGGCGAGCGGCGGGTGCACGCTGCTCGGCGCCGAGCCGTACCGGCTCACCGCGATCTTCAGCAAGGCGCCCTCGCTGTACGAGCAGGCGCGGGTGAAGGTGATGGGGCTGGACGCCGGCTACGTCGAGCGGATCAGGATCGAGGGCGACCGGGTACGGGTCGAGCTGTCGGTCGACCGCGAGGTGCCGCTGCCCGCCGACGTCAAGGCGGTCGTCGCCCCGCAGAACACGCTCGGCGAGCGGAACGTGGTGCTCTACCCGCCGTGGAAGCCCGGCGACCAGCGGATCGCGCCGGGCGCGACCATCCCGCTCGAGCGGACCGACCTGCCGGTCGAGATCGACGACGCCCTCGACGCGTTCACCAAGCTGACCGAGGCGCTCGACGACAAGAAGCTGGGCAAGGTGGCGGGCAACCTGGCCGACAGCGTCAGAGGACGCGGCAGGACCATCAACAACGCGCTGGCCGACACGGCCAGGCTCACCGACACGCTGACCAAGCAGGACCAGCAGCTCATCGACCTGGCCAAGGGCCTGAACAAGCTGGCCACCAGCCTGAACAGGCGGGAGGGCCAGGTGACAGGCGCCATCGACTCCTTCGCCGAGGCCAGCGCCATCCTGGCCGAGGAGCGCAGACGGCTGCGCGGGTTCATCTCGGGCATGGCGGACTTCGTCCGGCGCGGCGACGTGATCATCGAGGCGTACTCGGAACGGCTGCCCCAGGCGACCAGCACGCTGGCCGAGCTGGTGCTCACGGTCAGGGCCAACAGCGCGTCGATGGCGCAGGCGGTCAAGGGCGCGGCCGACTTCGCCGACGTCCTGATCGACTCCTGGGACAGGGAGCAGCACGTGCTGAAGATCCGCGTGGTGCTCGACGCGACGACCAGAGCCTGGCTGACGCCGCTGTTCGACTCGCTGAACCTGGGCTCGGTGCCGTGCCTGCCGGCCGGGCTCAGCAACTGCCCCTTCCAGCGGAAGAAGACACGATGAGGGCGCGCGTCCTGTCGGGGCTGCTGGCGCTGGGCATCACGGCGTCCTGCTCGCTCCAGACGCTCGGCTCCGCCACCGGCGACCTGACGCTCAACGCCACCTTCGACGACGTGCAGAGCCTGGTCGCCGGGCACAGCGTGCAGATCGCCGACGTGCGCGTCGGCACGGTCACCGACATCCGGCTGCAGGGCTACCAGGCCAGGGTCACCATGTCGATCGAGGACGGCCACCCGGTGCCCGTGGGAAGCACCGCGACCGTGGCCAAGACGTCGGTGCTCGGCGAGAACTACGTCGAGCTGACCCCGCCGGCCGGCAAGGACCTGTCGACGGGCCCGTACCTGAAGAGCGGCGCCACGATCATCGAGACGTCCGTGGAACCGGACATCGAGCAGGTCACCGCGAAGGCGGGCCCGCTGATCGAGGCGCTCGGCGCGCAGGACGTCAACTCCCTCCTCGACGCGGCCTCCACCGCGGTCGCGGGCAAGGGCGACGACCTCAACAAGCTGATCAGGCAGACCGCCGAGGTCACCGACGCCTACGCGGCGGCCCGCCAGGACATGGCGACCAGCATCGACGCCCTGGCCAAACTGGGCGACCAGCTCGCCAAGGGCAGCGACCAGCTCGACAGGCTGCCCGGCACCCTGGAGGCGGCGACCGCGCGGCTGGCGCACGGCCGCGGGCACGTCAAGAAGGCCATCGTCGCGCTGACGAACCTGGCCAAGGAGGCCAACCTCACGGTCTACCCGCGGCACGCCGCCCGGCTGCGGACCCTGCTGCGCGAGCTGGACGCGATCAGCACGTCGATGGTGCGCGGCAAGGAGGACCTCAAGGCGCTGGTCGCCAAGATCCAGGCGTTCATCGACGCGCCGCCGATCACGGTCAACGGCCAGGTGCTGATCTACCTGTGGCTGAAGGGCCTGCTGCTGCCCAAGAAGAGCAAGGGGATCCTCCCGGACGATCTCAAGGTCGGCCCGCTGCCCAACCGCCTGGAGGACTTCCGCCTGCTCTGGGAGCCGCCACGATGAGGAACCGCCGCATCTACCTGAACCTCGGCTTCTTCGTGGCGCTGGGCGTCGTGATGACGGTCTGGGCGTTCAGCACGATCATCAAGCTGGACGCGATCACCAAGCCCTACCGGGTCTCGGCCGAGTTCGTCTCCTCCCCCGGCCTGATCCGCGGCTTCGACGTCGCCTACCTGGGCGTCCGCGTCGGCAAGATCGGGGACGTGCGGCTGGCGACCGGCAAGATCGTCGTCGGCCTGGACATCGACAAGGAGATCAGGCTGCCCGGCGGCGTCACCGCGGAGGTGCGGCGCAAGTCCGCGATCGGCGAGCCGTACGTGGAGCTGTCGCCGCCCGCGACCGGCGTGAACGGCCCGTCGCTCGCGCCCGGCCAGGTGATCCCGCTGTCCAGAACCAGTGTCCCGCTGGACTACAAGAAGCTGTTCGAGGGGGTCGGCAAGCTGCTCAACGCGGTGCCGCCCAAGGACGCCAAGACGATCACGCACGAGCTGGCGGTGGCGCTGGAGGGCCGGGCGCCGTCCATCAGGGGCATCATCGACGACGCCCACGACCTGACCGGCACGCTGGCCGACAACGCGCAGCTGCTGGACGACCTGTCGGTGCAGCTCACCCGGCTCACCCACACGCTGGCGGGCAGGAAGGACAAGCTGGCCTCCGGCATCACCGACCTCAGCACGGTGACGGGCACGCTCCGGGAGTCGCGCGCCGACCTGAACGCCTTCCTCGACCAGGGGCCGGGCGTGTTCGCCCAGCTCGACCAGGCCATCAAGCGGTCCAGGCCGGGCTTCTCCTGCCTGCTGACCGCCGCCGGGCTGCCGCACAAACCGGTCTTCTCACCGGAGACCGAGCGGAACGTGCACCACCTGCTGAGCATCGTCCCGACCGCGCTGAGCCTGACGGACGACATCAGCGACAGGCGAGGCGACACCGTGTACGGCAAGGCGGCGTTCATCTTCAGCGTCCCGGGCGGGCCGAAACCGGCCGAAGAGTACGCGGGGCCGGTCGGGCCGCCCACGGTGCCGCGCCTGCGCGCCTGCCCCAAGCACGCCCCCGCCGCCACCGACGACCCGTCCGACGCCCCGCACGACACGGGCGTCCCCGATCGGGGCCGCGTGGACGCCGCGGCCAGGCCGACCTCCACCCCCGCGAGGTCCGCGTCGAAGCCCGACGCCGCCTCGCCCTCCCCCACCGGCGTGGCCGCCACCGCGGCCGCGTCCCGTACCCCCCTGAGCACCACGCCGCTGATCGTGGCGATCTTCCTCGCCGTCGTGGCCGGTGGTGGCATCGCGGGCTGGATCGCGGCGGGCCGGGCCGCCCGCCGCCGTGAGGAGAACCCATGACGACCAAGCAGGACCTCGCCGAGGAGACCACGGCAGAACGGCCGGAACCGGCGCCCGAACCCGAGGAGCGGCCCCTCGCGCGGGACACGGCCGAGCCCGCGACGCCACCCGCCGCCCAGGACCCGTCCGAGCCCGCGACGCGACCTGCCACGCAGGACGCGGCCGCCTCCGCGGCGGACGACGCCGTTTCGGCGTCGGACAAGACCGCCTCCGCGGCGGGCGAGGGGGCCGCCGCGGGGAGGCGGGCCGGGTTCACCCGGGCCCGCGTCCTGGGAGCGCTGGCGGCGATGGTCGCGGCCGCGCTGGCGGCGACGGCCGTCCTGCAGTGGATGTCGGCCTCCCAGGCCCGGGACGCGCTGGCCAGGCTGGAGGCCGAGCGGGCCCTGCGCGTGGAGGTCTCGGGCGCGGCGAGCTCGTTCGGCCAGGCCCTGCTCAGCTACGACTACCAGAACCTGCAGGCCACCCGCTCGACCGTGATCTCGCAGGCCACGGGCGACTTCCTGGCCACCTACGACGAGGCGTTCGGCGGCGCGATGGCCCAGGTCATCGTCAAGCTCAAGGCCGTCTCGCACGCCACGGTCCGCGAGGTCTACCTCTCGGACGTGGACGACGCCCTGGCCCACGCCATCGTCGTGGTGGACCAGCAGGTCAACACCGCCCAGGCGATTCGCTCCGTGAAGGACTCCCACCTTAAGATCACGCTGGTGAAGCAGCAGGGCGTCTGGAAGATCAACGACGTGACCGTCCTCGGTGCGGCCAAGGAAGACCAGTACAAGCTCGACGGCAAGAAACAGGACTGACCCATTCACCCGGTGACCATGGGCGGCAGGCCCGACGAGATCAACGCCCCGATCGGCTGGCTGACGGCCGTCGAGCGCGAGCGCGCCGCCCGTTTCAGGCACGAGGCCGACCGGCAGTCGTTCGTCGCGGCCCACCTGCTGGTGCGGCTCTGCGCCGCCGCCTTCCTCGGCGCGGAAGCGTCCGGGCTGACGCTGTTGCAGCACTGCGACGAGCACGGCCCTGGTCACGGCAGGCCGTACCTGGAGGGATTCCCGCAGGTGAGCGTCAGCCTCAGCCACACGCGCGGGTACGTCTGCGCGGCGGCGGGCCCCGGCCGCGTCGGCGTGGACGCGGAACGCGTGCCGCCCGGCCCGCTGGACGAGGCACTGGCCGCGGTGGCGCTCACCCCCCGCGAGCGCGCCACGGTCACCGGCAACGACGACCTGATCAGGCTCTGGACGCGGAAGGAGGCGCTGATCAAGCGCGGCGAGCTGACCATCGACGCGATGGCCGCCGACTATGACTGGACGCGCTCTCACCTGCTGGAGTGGAGCGTCGAGCCGGACATTGTAGTGGCCGTTATCACCGATGCCCCAGCCGCCAGGGTGCCTGTTCCCGGATAGCCTGTGGGTATGTTCTATCGCAAGCCCCTCGAGGAGCGCATCGCCGAGCGCGTGGCCGCACGCAAGCCTCTTGAAGAGGGCAAGACTTTCGAACATGG
Source organism: Nonomuraea sp. NPDC000554 (assembly GCF_040300065.1). NCBI lineage: Bacteria > Bacillati > Actinomycetota > Actinomycetes > Streptosporangiales > Streptosporangiaceae > Nonomuraea > Nonomuraea sp. NPDC000554. The sequence goes on from NZ_JBEPDC010000015.1 coordinate 90,150, forward strand.
CCCGGCCAAGTTCGTGTTCGTCTCGCTGATCGTGGCCGTCGTGGTCGTCCACTTCGTCGGGTTGGCGATCGTCATGGCGTTCAGCTAGACGCTGCGGGGCCCGCGTGGGGCGAGAAGGTCCGGCCGCAAGGCACTCTACGTGCGCTAGATTGGAGATCATGAGCGCGCCTCGCTGGCTTTCTCCCGCTGAGCAGCGTGCCTGGCGAACCCATCTCGCCCTGCACAGGCTCCTCATGCACCGCCTCGACCGCGAGCTGCAGGAGCACGGGCTGTCCGTGAACGACTACGAGATCCTGGTCAACCTCTCCGAGAGCCCGGAACGCCGGATGCGGATGAGCGACCTGGCCGACGCGACCATCCAGTCGCGCAGCAGGCTGTCGCACCAGATCTCCCGCATGGAGGCCAAGGGCCTGGTCACCAGGGAAGACTGCCGCGACGACCGGCGCGGCACGTTCGCCGTGCTCACTCGCGAAGGCTGGGAGACCATCGAGCGGGTGGCGCCGTACCATGTCGCGAGCGTCCGCGAGCACTTCGTCGACCGGCTCACCGACGACCAGCTCGAGGCGCTCCAGGCCGCCTTCGAGCCGATCGTCGAGCAGCTGAAGAAGTTGCGCTGACACCCAACCGATACCTGCGACGGCTCACGATCGTTCCCGGCCGCTCGTTACCATCCCCGCATGCTCCGAAAGCTGCTGCTGCTCCTCGTTTTCGCGTTGGTGTCAGCTTGCTCGTCAGGGGGCGGGGGCGAGCTGCCCGCCGGGCCTGACCTGATGAAGAAGTCGGCCGAGGCGATGAAGGCGGTGAAGAGCGCCGCGTTCTCCATCTCCACCGACGGCAAGCCCAAGGTGCCGGTGAAGAAGGCCGACGGCAGGCTGACCGCCGCGGGCGACGGCGACGGCACGATCACCATCGACCTGCCACTGGGCGGGCTGCAGGAGATCACCTTCGCGCTGGTCGGCGACACCGTCCACTTCAGGGGGCCGACCGGCGGCTTCCAGAAGATGACCAGGAAGGACCTGGCGCAGATCTACGACCCGTCGCTGATCCTCGACCCCGGCAAGGGTCTCGCGCACCTCCTCGCCTCGGCCACCGACCCGCGCGTCGAGGCCGAGGAGGACGGCGCGTACCGGGTCGCCACGACCTTCTCCGGGCAGGTGCTCGGCACGCTGGTGCCCGGGGTCACGCAGGGCGTCAACGCCACGGTCTGGGTCGACACGGCGTCCAGCAGGCTCACCAAGGTCAGCCTGCCGCTGCAGGACGGCACCGTCACGGTGACCCTGCGCGACTACGACGTGCCCGTCACGGTCACGCCGCCCCCCGCCGGATGAGGCGCGCCCGCCGGGTCGCGCTCGGCGTCGGCGGGGCGGTGGTCCTGCTCGCCGCGCTCGACGCGTACGTGGTCGTGACCGTCCTGATCGACATCGCCGAGGACCTGGACATCGCGCTGAACCGGCTGGAACGGGTCACTCCCGTGGTGACGGGCTTCCTGCTGGGGTACGTCGCCGCGATGCCGCTGCTCGGGCAGCTGTCCGACCGGTACGGCAGGCGTCCGCTGATCCACGCCTGCCTGGGGGCGTTCGCGCTCGGCTCGGTCCTGACGGCGCTGGCGGCCTCGGAGCCCATGGTCGTGGGCGGTCGGACGCTCCAGGGCATCGCGGGGGGCGCGCTGCTGCCGATCACGATGGCCCTCATCGGCGACCTGTGGGACGTGCGCGAGCGTCCGCTGGCGCTGGGGGCGGTGGGGGCCGCCCAGGAGCTGGGCAGCGCTCTCGGGCCGTTGTACGGCGGACTGCTGGCGTTGACGCCGGGCCTCTCGGTGCTGGGAGTGGAGGTGGGGGGCTGGCACGCCATCTTCTGGATCAACGTTCCGCTGGCGGGGCTCGCCGCTCTCGCCGTCCACCACACCGTCCCCCCACCCCACCTCGCACCACCACCTCCCGACGCCCCCACCTCACCTCCCGCGGCACCTCCAACCCTCACTTCCTCCCAGACACCCGGAGACTGCGGACCTGAGATGCCCTCGCCGATGGGGCAAGCGCCCGGTGGCGTGGACCGCGTCGGCGGTTACGCCGCCGGTCGCGTCAGGGCCGGCGGTGTGGACGGGGTCGGTGGTGCGCTGCTGGCGCTGGCGCTGGCGTTGCTGGTGGTCGGCCTGTACAACCCTGAGCCCGCCAGGGCCGTCCTGCCGCCCTGGGGGTGGCCGATGATCGGCGCTGGGGTGCTGGCGGGGGCCGGGTTCGTCTGGTGGGAGGTGCGCAGCCCGGTCCGGCTGCTCGACCTGTCGGCGACGCGCAAGGGGCCGCTGCTCGCGACGCTGGCGGTGAGCTTCCTGACGGGGGCAGCGCTCCTGGTGACCATGGTGTTCGTCCAGTTCACCGCGCAGACGCTGCTCGACATGGAGGCGCTGGAGGCGTCCCTGCTCCTGGGGAGGTTCCTGCTCGCGCTGCCGGTCGGCGCGGTGCTCGGCGGCCTGCTGGCTCGCCGGCTCGGCGACCGCGTGGTGGCGGTGGCGGGCCTGTTGGTCGCCGCCGCCGGGTACGCGCTGATGAGCCGCTGGCCGCTGGACCTGGCGAGCGCCGGTCTTCAGGTGGACGTCGACCTGGTGGTCGCCGGGCTGGGGCTGGGCCTGGTGATCGCGCCGGTCTCGGCGGCGGTGCTGCGGGTGACCCCGCCCGCACAGCACGGCGTGGCCTCGGCCGCGGTCGTGGTGGCCCGGATGATGGGCATGCTGATCGGCATCGCCGGGGTGTCGGCGTGGGGCTTCCACCGCTTCCAGTCGCTGACGGCCCACCTGGACACCCCGCTGCCGGTCGGCGTGGACGCGGTGACCTACGCCCGGCGGCTGGCGGAGTACACGGCGCGGGTGCGGGCCGCGCTGCATGTCGAGTACACCGAGATGTTCCTGGTCACGGCGGTCATCTGCGTCCTCGCCGCCGCCGTGGCGATCTTCGTTCCCGGACGCGCCGAGCCGGCCGGGCACACACCGTAGAGCGTCACTCGACGAACGCCCGTCCCGGTCTCCGTACGTGGGAAGCATCGCCACGGGCACGCGACCCGCCGGCCCGCCCGGTCAGGCGGGTCGGCGGGTGACGCGGCCGCGGGTTTCAGGGCGTGAGGCGGTGCAGGTCACGCGGGAAGAGGGTGGCCTGGCGGACGTTGGCCGCGCCCGTCAGCCGGGCGGTCCAGCGTTCCAACCCGATGGCGAACCCGCCGTGCGGCGGCATCCCGTACGCGAACGCCTGCAGGTACCCCTCGTACGGCTCCGCAGGCTCTCCCCTGGCGGCCAGCGCGTCCAGGTAGTCCTGGTGGCGGTGCAGCCGCTGCCCGCCCGTCACCAGCTCCAAGCCCCTGAACAGCAGGTCGAACCCGTTGGAGTAGGCCGGCCTGGACGGGTCCGGATGCGTGTAGAAGGGACGTTTGGCCATCGGGTACCCGGTGACGAACAGGAACTCCGAGCCGTGCTCCCGCACCGCCCACTCCGACAGCCACCGTTCCTGGGCCGGAGACAGGTCGGGCTCGTCCTCGCCGGTGAGCCGCTGCGCCTCGGTGAAGTGGATGGCCGGGATCTCCGCGGGCACGTCCGGCAGCGCGACGCCCAGGGCGGCCACGGCCGCCGCGGCCTGCCGCCGCACCGACTCCAGCATCCCGGCCACGGCCTCGCGCAGCACGGCCATCACGTCCCGGTGGTCGCGGACGAAGCCCAGCTCGGCGTCGAGGCTCGTGTACTGCGCCAGGTGGCGGGCGGTGTCGTGCGGCTCGGCGCGGAAGACGGGCCCCACCTCGTAGACCCGCTCGAACACCCCGACCATCGCCTGCTTGTAGAACTGCGGCGACTGGGCGAGGTAGGCGGGACGGCCGAAGTAGTCGATGCCGAAGACGTTCGCGCCCGACTCGGTGGCCGACGCGACGATCTTCGGCGTGTGGATCTCAGTGAACCCGAGGCCGTCGAGCGCCTGCCTGAACCCCGCCACGCTGGCCGCGGCGATCTCCAGTGGCGCCCTCAGCAGCGGGTGGCGCAGCGTGACCGGCGCGTGGTCGAGGATCGTGGGCAGCGCCGCCGGCACCGTCGGCCGATACAGCTCGAACGGCGGCCCCTGGACGGGCTCCGCCAGGACCTCGACCTCCGGCGCGGTCAGCTCGGCGCCGCCCGGCGCCTGCGGGTTGGCCGTCACGGTGCCGGTGACCCGGACGACGCTCTCCTCGGCGGGCAGGTCGCCGTGGCTGACGGCCTGCGCCAGCCCGGAACGGTCTCTGACGACGAGGAAGGACACGGATTTCAGCAGCCGGCGGCGATGGACCCAACCGGCGATCGTCACTCGTTGCCCGGCGTGCTCAGCGAGCTCCGCCGACATGACACGAGAGATCATCACAGCTCCTCTTGAGGAATTGCATGACCCCTTGGGAGTGCGGGGGAGAAGGGAGCTCCCGGTGCCACCGCACTTTCGCCGCCTCACCGAGGCGGCCTCGACGGCCCTATGACGGGGGCCAACCGGCGGGGCATTTCCTCCCCGCACTCAGGAGTGTCTTCGCCAGGGGGCACGGGGCCGCCTTCACAGCTGCCGGCGGCTCTCTGGGCCCGCGCCGGACCCCTGGCTACTCGTCTCCGTCAATGTGTTGCCGTGGATGTTACCGCATCTACTTCTTCGCCTGGTTGCCCTTGCGCTTCTCGCGGATCTTCATGGTGACGTCGATCGGCGACCCGGCGAAGCCGAACTCCTCGCGGATGCGGCGTTCGATGAACCGGCGGTAGGTCTCCTCCAGCCAGCCCGAGGTGAACAGCACGAACTTGGGCGGCTCGACCGACGCCTGGGTGGCGAAGAGGATCTTCGGCTGCTTGCCGCCGCGCACCGGCGGCGGGGTCTGCTGCACGAGCTCGGTCAGGAACGCGTTCAGCCTGGACGTCGGCACCCGGGTGGACCAGGCGTCGAGCGCCTTCTCCAGCGCGGGGACCAACCGGTCGAGGTGACGGCCGGTCTTGGCGGAGATGTTGACACGCAACGCCCAGGGGGTGCGGACGAGCTGCCGGTCGATCTCCTTCTCCAGGTAGTAGCGGCGGTCCTCGTCGACGAGATCCCACTTGTTGAACGCGACCACCATCGCCCGGCCTGACTCGATCACCAGGCTGATGATCCGCAGATCCTGCTCGGTGAGCACCTCGCTGGCGTCGATCAGCACGATCGCCACCTCGGCGCGCTCCAGCGCGGACCTGGTGCGCATGGCGGCGTAGAAGTCGGCGCCCTGCAGCTCGCGGTCGCGCCGCCGGATGCCGGCCGTGTCGATGAAGCGCCAGGTGCGCCCGCCCAGCTCGATCAGCTCGTCGACCGGGTCGCGGGTGGTTCCGGCCATCGGGTCGACCAGCACCCGCTCCTCGCCCGCCAGCTTGTTGAGCAGCGAGGACTTGCCGACGTTGGGCTTGCCGAGCAGCGCCACCCGGTACGGGCCACGCTCGGTCTCGAACTTCTCGCGCGGGGTTTCGGGCAGCGCGTCGAGCATGACGTCCAGCAGGTCGCCGCTCGAGCGGCCGTGCAGGGCCGAGACGGGGTACGGCTCGCCCAGGCCGAGCGACCAGAGCGCGGCGGCCTCCAGCTCCAGCTGCTGGTTGTCGACCTTGTTGGCGGCCAGGATGACCGGCTTGCCCGACTGGCGCAGCACCGAGCCGACGATCTCGTCGGAGTCGGTCGCGCCCACGGTGGCGTCGACGACGAACACGATGACGTCGGCCAGCTCGACGGCGACCTGGGCCTGCTCGGCGATGCGCAGGTTCATGCCGGTGGCGTCAGGATCCCATCCGCCGGTGTCGACGACGGTGAAGCGGCGGCCCCGCCAGTTGGCGTCGTAGGTGACGCGGTCGCGGGTGACGCCGGGCACATCCTCGACGACCGCCTCGCGGCGGCCGATGATGCGGTTGACCAGCGTGGACTTACCCACGTTCGGCCGCCCGACGATGGCCACGACGGGCAGCGGGCCGCTGTCGCCGTGCTCTTCGGAAATTTCGAGATCGTCGAGCTCAGCCTCGACCCAATCCCCAGTCGACACGATTGTTCGTCCTTAGTGAGTACCGCACCCTCAGGCGCGCTCGTATGAAGGATCGCGGCCATTTCGCTCCGCGACCAGACTCAGCACCTCGGCGATGACCTCTTCCAGGTTCAGCGCGGTGGTGTCGAGCTCGATGGCGCCAGCCGCCATCGAGAGTGGGTCCGTCTTGCGTGTGGAGTCGAGAGTGTCACGCCTGGCCATGGCGGCCTGCTGCGCCTCGACCGTGCTGCCCGCCAGCTCCGCGGAGCGGCGCTGGGCCCGCGCCTCGGCGCTGGCCGTCAGGTAGACCTTGACGGTGGCCTCGGGGGCGACCACCGAGGCGATGTCGCGGCCTTCGACCACGATGTCGCCCGCGCCGATGATCTGCCGCTGGAGCGCGACGAGCCTGGAGCGCACCTCGGGCACCGCGGCGACGACGGAGACCGCGCCGGTGACCTCGGCCTCTCTGATCGGCCCCGCCACGTCGACGCCGTCGACGTGGATGGTCGGGGCGTCGGGATCGGTGCCCGACGCGATCTCCGGCTCGCCTGCGCGCGCCGCGATCGCCTCGGAGTCGGCCAGATCGACGCCCTGCTGGAGCATCCACCAGGTCATCGCCCGGTACATCGCACCGGTGTCAAGGTAACGCAGCCCGAGTGCCCGGGCGACCCCGCGCGACGCGCTCGACTTACCCGACCCCGAAGGGCCGTCCATGGCGACGACCAGACCGGCCACGGCCTCTCCCTCTTCACGTTCTTGACCCAACCTGAAGAGGCTACCGCCTCGGGAAAGCCGCCGTGGACGACTGTCACGCGCGCACCGCCCTCCCCTCCCGTTCGCGGCGGACGCGCGAGGACGGCTCAGCCGGCGATCCAGCTCCCGTGGAATCCGAGCGGCACCCTGGCGGGCAGGTGGACGGTCGCGACCGGCTCCCCCGTGAAGTCCTGGGCCGAGAGGATCACCAGGTCGGCGGCGCCCCTGTCCGGGTCGTTCACGAACGCCATCACGTACCCGTCGTCCTCGGCCCGCTCCTCCCCCGCACCGCCCGCGCCCACGAACACCGGCTCGCTCACGTACGCGCCCCGCCCGAACCGGCGGTACTCCTGGACTCCCCGCTCCAGGTCCTGCTTGATCAGCGTGTTGTCGAACGCCTCGTCGGGCAGGTCCTCCAGCTCGGTGTCGGCAGGGGGGCAGATCACGTCCACGAGGTCGTGGGCGAGGGCGGTGTACCCGTAGCGGTACGGCCGCCCGGTGAGCCGCTCGTTCATCCTGGGGAACTCCTGCGGGCGGTCGTCGATCCTGGTCGCGGTGACCTTGCCGGACGCCGGGTCGATCCGCCAGCGGTCGAGCGCGGGCGGGCCGCCCAGGTCGAGCCGGGCGTCGACGAACCGCTTCGGGTAGCGGACCACGTCCACCACCACCTGGTCGCCGTCGTCGAAGGCGTTGAGGGTGTGGAAGACCCAGCACGGCTCTACGTCCACCCACCGCACCTCGCCGGTCGCGCGGGACATCAGCCCCAGCCGCGCGCCGTGCGCGTCGTTCCACGCGTACGGCAGGGGCGCCCCCTTCTCCATGTGGGCCAGGCTGAACGTCACGGGCAGGTCGTAGATCACCACATAGCGCTCGGTCAGCGCGAAGTCGTGCAGCATCGGGGCGCCGGCGATCGGGATGTCCCTGGTGGAGATCACCGCGCCCTTGGGGTCGATGACGATGTGCTGGTGGTGGTCCCAGCCGAAGTAGTAGGCCATCGCGTGCAGCTCGCCGGAGGCGGGGTCGAGGTGGGTGTGCGCGGCGAAGCCGCCGGGCAGCCCGCCGTCGAAGTCGCACGGGCCGACGGTGCCGAGCTCGTAGTCCAGCTCGTACGGACGCGCCCCGGCCTCGACTGTCGCGAAGGTGCGCCCCGCGATCCCGATGACGTGCGTGTTGGCGGCGAAGTCGATGCCCTCGTGGACGGGCCCCGGCCTCGGCTCCTCGTGCAGCCGCTCGGCGACGTGGGCGCTGCGCACCCACCGGTTGCGGTACCACTCGGCCCGGCCGTCGCGCAGCCGCACCCCGTGCACCATCCCCTCGCCGAGGAACAGATGGGCGGCGCCGGGATCGTCGAGGCTGAGCGGGTTCGGCCCGCTGCGCAGGTAGCGGCCGTCGAGCTCGGCCGGGACGCGGCCGGTGACGTCCAGGTCGAAGGCGGTGATCTCTTCGGCGACCGGGGTGAATCCGCCTCTGTAGGGAGTGGTCATCGTGCGCTCCTCTCGTCGAGCTTGTCGTCGGGCCGATCAACGGAAGGCAGGTCATCGGAAGGCAGGAACGGCGTGAGGACCGAGTCGCAGAGCAGCCGGTAGCGCTGCGAGGACATGGGCTCGTCGAAGTAGCCGGAGATCTCCAGGCTCACGGCGCCGTGCATCGCCATCCACAGGACGTCGGCGATCTCCTCCGCCGTGCCGCCGCGCAGCCGCCCCTCCTCCAGGCAGCGGGCCACGCCCTCGACCAGGATGAGGAACGACCGCTTGGCGGTCTCCAGCGCGTCCGGGCTGGGCGAGAACCCGGCGATGGCCCCCTGGAACATGACCCGGTAGTAGTCGGACTCGGCGAGGGCGTAGGCGCGGTAGACCTGGAGGCCGGTGCGCAGCCTGGCCAGGGGGTCGTGGTCCTCCGGCAGGTCCAGCAGCCTGCGCTCGATCCTGGCGAAGCCCTCCAGCCAGAGCGCCTCCGTGAGGCTGTCCTTGCCGCCGAAGAGCGTGTAGATCACCTTCGTGGAGCATCCGACCTCGGCGGAGATGCGCCGGACGGTCAGCGCCACGGGCCCTTCGGTGACGAGCAGATGGGTGGCGGCGTCGAGGATCGCCGCCCGTACGACGTCCTGCCCCTCCTGCTGAGCCTGCTGGTACACGGTCATCCGGTAACGTCGTTTCTGTTCGGTAACGTTGTTACCGCGTTTCTATCCCCGACTGGGGCAGATCGTCAACCCTTCGCGCACCAACTACTCTTTGCACTCGCTTCGTTACATATCGTCACTTACTGGGCACTTTTAGTCACATGAAAAAGAAAGTGAATCCGATCGAGCTTCAGAAGCACCTCTCCGGCGTCGACTACCCCGCCAAGCGGGAGGACCTGGTGAGGGCTGCCCGCGCGAAGGGAGCAGACCAGGAAATGCTGCAGGCCCTCCAGGCCATTCCCGACCGCGAGTACGACGGTCCGAGCGCCGTAAGCCAGGCGCTCAGCCGGCACTGAGGCCGATCGTAGAGAGTACGAGGCCGACCGGGTCCACGTGGGGTGTGCGACCCGGCCGGCCCCGTCCATACAGACGGCCCCTGCTCACTTGAGCGCGTCACTTGAGCGCGTCACTTGAGCGCGTCACTTGAGCGCGGCCGACAGGCGGAACAGTGCGACCGGCACCAGACCGCGCTTGAGCAGCCGGTAGACGGGCATCGGGCTGCTGCTCACCGTCTCCTTGTAGCGGACCGCCCACCGCCCGGCCAGGTACCACCTGCGCGGGGTGTCGTCGGGGTGGGTGAACTGGATGACGGCGTCGCGGCGCCCCAGGCTCACGGGCTGGTGCACGTACCCGAAACGGAACGCTCCGGGCGTCCTGCCGCGCAGCTCGGCGGCGAGGGCGTCGGCCGCGTGCAGTCCGGTCGGGATGCCGCCCTGGCAGGTGCCGTGCATGACGCCGAACGGCTGGCTGACCGCCGCCGCGTCGCCCACCGCGTAGACGTCCGGGTGCGACACCGAGCGGAGTGCCGAGTCCACCACCACGCGTCCGCGGCCGTCCACGGTGAGCCCCGCCACCTCGGGCAGGGGCAGGCCCCGGGTGCCCGCGGTCCAGAGCGTGGCGTCGGAGGGGATCAGCTCGCCCCCGGCCAGTTCGACCGCGTGGGGCAGCACCTTGGTGACGACCGCGCCGTCGCGGACCTCGACGCCGAGCCTGCGCAGCGCACTGTCGAGGTGTGCGCGGGCCTTGGCACCCATCATGGCGCCGGGCCGCCCTCTGGCCAGGAGGACGACACGCAGCCCGGGGTGCGCCTCCGCCAGCTCGGCGGCCGACTCGACACCGGTGAGGCCGCCGCCCGCGACCACGACGGTCGCCCTGTCGCGCCCCTTGCCGGGCCCCTCGTCGACGCCCTGGTCGACGCCCTGGTCGACGCCCTGGTCGAGCCCGCGCAGCCTGGCCGCCAGCCGGACCGCCTGGTCGTGGTCGTCGTAGTCGTAGGCGTGCTCCGCCACGCCGGGCACCGACACGTCCGTGACGCTGCCGAGCGCGTAGATCAGCTTGTCGTAGCCCAGCACCCGCTCACCGACCGTCACTTCGCGCCGGACGGGGTCCAGCCGGGTGACGCGCCCCAGGACGAACGCGATGCCCGTGCCGGCGATCACCTCGTCGATGGAGTGGTCCGCCAGCCGCTCGCCGGCCGCGGTCTGGTGCAGCCTGAGCCGCTCGGTGAACCGCGGGGACGCGTTGACCAGCGTCACCCTGCCACCGTGACGGCGGGTCCGCACGGCGGCCCTGATCGCGGCGGCGATGCCCGTGTACCCGGCTCCGAGTACCAGAATGTCGGTCATTCTTCCCTACCTCCTCGTTCCGCCCTGAAGACGGATCGAGAAGGCCGGGCTGTGACATCTACGGAACCTGCCAGCCCCGCTCGTGCAGCGCCTCGGTCAGCACCACCGCGGCGTCCGGCTGGACCGAGACCTCGGCGATGCCCAGCGGCAGGCCGGGCGCGTGCTCAAGCCGGACGTCCTCGACGTTCACCCCGACCTCGTCGCACACCTGGAACAACCGGGCGAGCTGGCCGGGACGGTCGCCGATGACCACCTGCACCACCACGTACGCGGGAGCGGGCCCGCCGTGCTTGCCGGGAATGCGCCCGTGACCGGTGACGCCGCGCTTGAGCAGCTGGGTGATCTCGTTGGTGGCGGTGCCGTCGCCGTCGGCCAGCGCGCGCAGCGCGGTCGCGGCCTCGGCCAGGTCGCGGGAGACCGCCTCCAGCACCTCGGCCACCGGAGTCGCGTTGCCCGACAGGATGCCGAGCCACAGCCCGGGGTCGCCGCCCGCGATCCGGGTGACGTCGCGCACTCCCTGGCCGGCCAGCCCGAGCGCCACGTCGGACGCGTCGGTCAGCCTGGCCGCCACCGCTGAGGCGGCGACGTGCGGGGCGTGGGAGACCACGGCCACCGCCCTGTCGTGGTCGGCGGCGTCGACCTGGACGGGGTTCGCGCCGCACAACTCGATCAGCGCCAGCACGGCCTCGACGGCCTCCGCGGAGGCGGCGGGGGTCGGGCAGAGCGCCCACGGGCGCCCGAGGAACAGATCGGCTCTGGCCGCCCCCGGGCCGGACTTCTCGCGCCCGGCCAGCGGGTGCGAGGCCACGTAGCGGGTCAGGTCGCAGCCCAGCTGGGTGGCCCGGTCGATCGGCTCGGCCTTCACGCTGGCCACGTCCGTGTAGAAGCGGGCGGTGTCGCGCTTCTGCAGCTCCAGCAGCTCGGTGGCGACGTGCGCGGGAGGCACCGCGATCACCGCGAGGTCGATCTCCTGGCCTTCCCGCTCCGGCTGCCACTCCTCGCCCGCGCCCAGCTCCCTCGCCAGCCGCACCGCCGCCTCGTCGCGATCGGCGAGCAGCACGCGTACCCCGCGCTGGCGCAGCGCCAGCGCGGCGGAGGTGCCGATGAGCCCCGTGCCGACTATCAGCACGGTGCGGAGGTCGGAAGCCATGTCGTTGTCCTGATTTATCGGGCTATTGCTGCTTTGGACGGTCAGGATTACTGGGCGATGTCCTGCCGGAGGGCCACCGCGCCGCGCAGATACACGTGCTGGACCTCGGAGCGCGGCCGGTCGGTCTCCACGTGCGCCATGAGCCTGACCACCCTCGGCAGCGCGCCCGGCACGTCGATCTCGGTGCAGCAGATCAGCGGCACGTCGTGGAAACCGAGCTTGCGGGCGGCGAGCGCCGGGAACTCCGCCGTCAGATCGGGCGTGGCGGTGAACAGCACGCTGATCACGTCATCGGTGGTGAGCCGGTTCCGCTCCATGATCGCGGCGACCAGCTCGGTCGTGCCCTCGATGATCGCGCCGCGGTCGTTGGCATCGACCTGGATCGCCCCGCGGATCGCCCGCACCATGTGCTTCGTCCCCTTCGTCAAAGCGGTGGAGCCCATGCGGAGGTCCGCACGGGCTCCTGCGTTCTGGCCAGATTACAGCTTCACGGCGGCGTAAAGTTCGCCAACCTCCTTCAGAGAGAGCGACCTGATGGTGCCCGGCTTGGTACGACCCAGCTTGACCGGGCCGAACTCGATCCTGGCCAGGTCGATGACCCGGTGGCCCGCCTCTTCCAGCATGCGCCTGACCACGTGCTTGCGGCCCTCGTGCAGCACCACTTCGACCAGCGCCTGCTGGCCGTGCTCCTGCACGACCGTGAACTCGTCGGCCTTGACGAGGCCGTCCTCGAGCTCGATGCCCTGCTTGAGCCTGCGGCCCAGGTCGCGCGGGATCGGCCCCGGCACCTTGGCCCAGTACTTCTTCTGAACGCCGTAGCTCGGATGGGTCAGCCTGTTGGCCAGCTCGCCGTCGTTGGTGAGCAGCAGCAGGCCCTCGGTCTCGGTGTCGAGCCTGCCCACGTGGAACAGCCTCGGAGCCAGCTCCTCCACGTAGTCGGCCAGGCACGGACGGCCCTGCGGGTCCTCCATGGTCGACACGACGCCGATGGGCTTGTTCAGGGCGTAGTAGACCAGGTCGGGGGCGGTCGGGATGCGCTTGCCGTCGACGTGGATGACCTGCGCCGCCGGATCCACCTTCGCGCCGAACCTGCGCACCACCTGGCCGTTCACGGTGACACGACCGTCGCCGATCATCTCCTCGCAGGCGCGGCGGCTCGCGACACCCGCCTGGGCGAGCACCTTCTGCAGCCGCACGCCGCCGGGGACCTCGGTGGTGTCGCGCTCGTCGGTGTAGCCCTCGGGGTAGAAGTCACGGTCACGGATGGGCTGGCGGGCCGTCTTGAACCGGTCACGCGGCTGCGCCGTCGTACGGGCGTCGTCTCCCCTGCCCGTACGGTCGTACGCGCGGCCGTCGCTTCCCCTGCCCGTGCGCCCGGACGCGCGGCCGTCGCCTGAACGGCCGGCGCCCGGCTTGGCAGGCCGCCCGATCGTCTGGACGTCGTCCCGCCGTCCGCCGCGGCCGGAGTCGTCGCGCCTGCCGTACCTGGCGCGGGTCGGCCCGCTTCGGGGAGTGTCCTCCCTGCGCCCGCTACGGTCGGCACGGAACCCGGCGCGCTCGCCACGGGGCTCGTAGCCGCCGTCACGCTCGTCCGAGCCCCGGTACCCGCCACGCTCGTCACGACGGTCGGAGCGGGGGCCCGAGCGGGGACCGGCGCCGCGGTCGTCACGTCGGTCGGAGCGGAACCCGCCACGGTCGCCACGCTCGCCGAAGGACCGCTGCCCCCCGTCGCGCCTCGCCGCGCCGTAACCGCCGCGCTCGGAACGGAAACCGCCGCGGTCATCGCCGCGCTCGGAACGGTAGCCGCCACCGCGGTCGTCACGGAATCCGCCACCGTCACGGCGGTCGGGACGGCCGCCGCGGCGCTCGGAACGGTAACCGTCGCGGTCGCCCCGCTGCGCCGAGCCGCCGGAGCGGTAGCCCCCGCGGTCGTCGCGACGGTCTGAGCGGAAACCAGGGCCGTCACCGTCACGCCGCTCGGAACGGCCGCCGAAGTCGTCACGACGGTCGGAACGGCCGCCGCGGTCGTCACGGCGGTCGGAACGGAAACCAGGGCCATCGCCGTCACGGCGGTCGGAACGGTAACCGTCACGCTCGCCCCGCGGCGCCGGGCGCTCGGAACGGTAGCCGCCGCGGTCGCCGCGCGAGGATGCGCGGCCGGCGTCGTCGCCGTAGGAGCCGGGACGGCCGGTGCGGGCGCGGGAGCCGCCGCGGTCGGCGCGGAGCGAGTCGCGCTCGCCCCGGTTGTCGCGGCCGTAGCCGCGGTCACTGTCGTCGCGGCGCGAACCGCCGCGGAAGTCGTCTCGGTGGGAACCGCCACGGAACCCCTCGCGGCGCGAACCGCCGCGAGCGTCGTCGGAGCGGAAGGCGGGACGCCCGCCACGGCCGCTGGAGCCGCCGGTGCGTCCACGACCGCGTCCATCACCGGACGGGGTACTGCGCCTGTTGATCACTTTGTTGTCTCCTCGAGGTTCTCCACGTCGTCGGGGAGGAAGGGGGCGAGCTCGGGGAGCTCGCTCAGGTCCTTCAGTCCCAGACGTTCAAGGAAGTATGAGCTTGTCCGGTAGAGCACTGCCTGGCTCTCCGGGTCGGTGCCGGCCTCCTCGACCAGCCCCCTGGCGACGAGCGTCCGCATGACGCCGTCGCTGTTGACACCGCGGATCGCGGCGACGCGGGCGCGGCTGACCGGCTGCCGGTAGGCCACGACCGCGAGTGTTTCCAGCGCGGCCTGGGTCAGCCGCGTCTGCTGGCCGTCGCGCACGAAGCGCTCGACCATCGACGCGCAGTCGGCCCGCGTGTAGTAGCGCCAGCCGCCGGCGACGTCCCTCAATTCGAAACCCCGCCCGGCGGCGGTGTATTCCGCGGCCAGCGCCTGGAGCTCCGCCGTCACCTCGTGCGTGGGACGTTCCAGCACCTGCGCCAGCGTCACCTCGGCGACGGGCTCGTCGACCACCATGAGGATCGCCTCGATGGCCGCCCGCAACCCCGGCCCCTCGGCCTCCTCATCCGCACCAGGCTCCCCGACACGGGCCCCTTCGGGTTCGCCACCCGCCGACCTGGCGCTGTCGGCGGGCAGTGACGTGTGCGATTCGGCATCGCCGCCCGCCTCCGCGGCCGGAACCCCGGCGACGGGCGATGAAGCGGCATCGCCGCCCACACCCTCCGCCGACCCCGCACCGGCAGCCGACGTGGCGGCATCGCCCTCGCGCTCTTCCGAGGCGGGAGGAGCCGCAGGGGCGTCTGGGGCGGCGAGGGAGCCCGGGAGGGTCATCCAGGCGGGGAGGGAGGTCTGGGGGTGGTCAGTCATGGGACGGTTTCTCCGCGGTCTCCTCGTAGTCGTCGCCCACCGCGACGTCGCCGTCGTCCGTGCCCGTCCAGGTGACGTGCAGGTCTCCCAGGGGTTCGAGCTGGTCGAAGGTGACCGCCGACTCTCGGAAGAGCTCCAGCACGGCCAGGAAGCGGGCGATCACCTCGAAGGTGCCCTCGCAGTCGGCGACCAGGGCCCGGAAGGTGGCCTTGCGCATGCGGCGCAGGCGCTGCACCAGGATAGCCGCTTGTTCGCGGACGCTGGCGAGTGGTTGGTAGATGTGCCCGACGCTGACCGTGGGCGGAAGCTTCGGGGTGAAGGCCCGGACGGCGATCTTCGCCAGCTGCTCCGGGCCGATGCCGAGGACGAGTTCGGGCAGCAGGTTGGCGAACTGCGGCTCCATGGGCACGACGCGGGGGAAGCGCAGGGCTTCCTCAGCCATCCGGCCGGAGAAGTACGTCGCCACCTCCTTGTACGCCTTGTACTGCAGGAGCCTGGCGAACAGCAGGTCTCTGGCTTCCAGGAGCGCGAGGTCCTCCTCGTCCTCCACCTCGCCCGAGGGCAGCAGGCGGGCGGCCTTCAGGTCGAGGAGGGTGGCCGCGACCAGGAGGAAGCGGCTGGTCTGGTCGAGGTCCCAGGTGGTGCCGCGCGAGGTGATGTAGGCGATGAACTCGTCGGTGACCTTGGAGAGCGAGACCTCGGTGATGTCCAGCTTGTGCTTGGCGATCAGCCCGAGGAGCAGGTCGAAGGGGCCCTCGAAGACGTCCAGGTGGACCTGGAAGCCGGCGGCGGGCTCGGTCTGCTGCTCGGTCACCTGGCCATTGTGGCAGGTGCGGGCCAGCGCGACAGCACTTCGCGCGCCAGCTCGCGGTACGCGCTCGCGCCCAGGGACGACGGGTCGAAGGTGGTGATCGGCTCTCCGGCGACCGTGGCGTCGGGGAAGCGGACCGTCCGGTTGATAACGGTGTGGAACACCTTGTCACCGAACGCCTCCACGACGCGGGCGAGGACCTCGCGGCCGTGCAGGGTGCGGGCGTCGTACATGGTGGCCAGCAGCCCCTCGATCTCGAGCTCGTCGTTGAGCCGCTCCTGCACCTTGGAGATGGTGTCCATGAGCAGCGCGACGCCGCGCAGCGCGAAGAACTCGCACTCCAGCGGCACCATGACGCCATGGGCGCAGGTCAGCGCGTTGATCGTGAGCAGGCCGAGCGACGGCTGGCAGTCGATGAGGCAGACGTCGTAGTGCGGCAGCAGCGGCTTGATGACCCGGCCGAGCACCTGCTCGCGGGCGACCTCGGTGACGAGCTGGACTTCGGCCGCCGACAGGTCGATGTTGCTCGGCAGCAGGTCGAGCCCCTCGACACCGGTTTCGAGCAGGACGTCCTCGGCGGTGATGCCGCGGTCCATCAGCAGGTTGTAGACGGTCAGGTCGAGCTGGAGCGGGTTGATGCCCAGGCCGACGGAGAGCGCGCCCTGCGGGTCGAAGTCGACCAGCAGCACCTTCAGGCCGTACTCGACGAGCGCGGCGCCCAGGTTGATGGTGGTGGTGGTCTTGCCGACCCCGCCCTTCTGGTTGACCATCGCGACCACCCGGGCCGGGCCGTGCGTCTCGCGCGGGACCGGCTCGGGGAACACCGGTCTCGGCCGGCGAGTCGGCCCCAGGTTCACGCCGCTGGAGGGCGCGTTGGTCTTGGTGTCACCCCAGGGGTTGTCGGGGGTCCCCGGGGTCGAACCGTTGGTCGTCACAGTCACCAGCTCGAACCTCCCTGACGATCCCGAACCGGACCGTCCGGACGGACACTATGGCGTCACCACTTAACGCGGCAAGGCGGCACGCCGACTACGGCGTCGCCGCAAAAACTATAGATCACTGACGGGCGCGGGGGTGCGCCGCGGCGTAGACCTCGCGGAGCTTGTCGACCGTGACCAGGGTGTAGACCTGAGTGGTCGTCACCGAGGCGTGGCCGAGAAGTTCCTGAACCACCCTAACGTCGGCACCTCCGTCGAGGAGGTGAGTTGCGAAGGAATGGCGCAGCACATGCGGAGATATCCCCGCAAGTCCGGCACGTTCGGCCGCGGCCTGAAGGACTTCCCAGGCGCCCTGGCGGGTGAGCCGCCCACCGCGGGCGTTGAGGAAGACCGCGGGGGTCCCCCTGCCGTGCGCCAGCAGGCCCGGCCTGGCCCTGACCAGGTAGGCGTCGAGCGCGGACCTGGCGTACCGGCCCAGGGGCACCACCCTGGTCCTGCCGCCCTTGCCGCGCAGCCGTACCTGGTCGTCCTCCAGATCGTCGACGGCCAGGCCGACGGCTTCGGAGATGCGCGCGCCCGTCCCGTACAGGACCTCCAGGAGGGCGCGGTTGCGCAGGGTGAGCGGCGCCCCGTCGGGGCCGGACGCGGCGATCAGCCGCTCGACCTCGTCCACGGTGATCGCCTTGGGCAGCCTGCGGAGCTGGCGCGGCGGGCGCACCTCGTGGGCGGGGTCGTGCGCGGCGACGCCTTCGCGCAGCGCGAAACGGTGCAGGCCGCGCACGGCCGACACCGCGCGCGCGGCGGAGCTGGCCACGAGCGCGGGGTGATCGCCGTCGCCCGCGCGCAGCGCGGCGAGGAAGTCGAGGACGTCGGCCTCGCCCACCTCGCCGAGCGAGCCCCTGCCGCGCGCCTGCAGATGTTCCACGTAGCGGCGCAGGTCACGCCGGTAGGACGCGAGCGTGTTGGCAGCCAGGCCCCTCTCCACCGCCAGATGGGCGAGATAGCTGGAGAGCACCGCCTCCACGACATGGTCCTTCCGTCACTCCTCCGGGGCGTCGGCAGGCCGCAACAGGGCGAATCCCTCGACCGAAGCCGCGTACGCGGCGAGAATACCGGCCACGGCCGGGGAATTGTGGATCATTCCCATGAGCGCCTTCTCCACCGCGTCGGGCAGCGGCACCCACTCCACCGGCATGTCGATCTCTTCATGCTGGTGGACGAAGCCGTTCTCCCCCTCGGGGATCTTCGTCAGGTCGCGGGCGAGGAACACCCTGATCCGCTCGTTGGACATGCCGGGCGAGGTGTACAGGTCCACCAGCGTGTGCCAGGTCTCGGCGCGGTAGCCCGCCTCCTCGGCCAGCTCCCGCGCGGCCCCCGCGACGAGCGACTCGCCCTGCACGTCGCGCAGCCCGGCGGGCAGCTCCCACAGCAGGTGGCGAGCCGGATGCCGGTACTGGCGGATCAGCAGGACGCGCTCGTCGGCGTCGAGCGCGACGACCGCGACCGACCCGGGATGCACCACGTAGTCGCGGTCGGCGACCTGCTCGCGGGGCATCCGCACGGTGTCGGTGCGCACCTCGATCACCCGCCCGCCGAAGTGCTCCTTGGACGCGACGACGTCCCACTCCTCGGGCGTGTCGCGGATCTTCACTTTGCCGCCTTGGACGCGGTGACGCGGCTGTCGGCGTAGACCAGGGCGGCGCCGATCAGACCCTTGAACATCGGGTTGGACCGCGTCGGGCGGGACCGGAACTCGGGGTGCGCCTGGGTGCCGATGAAGAACGGGTGGATGTCGGCGGGCAGCTCGGTGTACTCGACCAGGCGGCCGTCGGGCGAGAGCCCGGAGAAGACCAGACCGGCCTTCTCCAGCTGCTCGCGGTAGGCGTTGCTGACCTCGTAACGGTGGCGGTGCCGCTCGTCGGCCTTGGCCTTGCCGCCGTAGAGCTGACGCGCCAGCGTGCCCTCGGCGAGCTTGGCCGTGTAGAGGCCGAGCCGCATGGTGCCGCCCATGTCGCGCTCGCCGGCCACGACGTCCTCCTGGTCGGCCATGGTGGAGACGACCGGGTGCTTGGTGTCGGGGTCGAACTCGACGGAGTTGGCGTCCTCGATGCCGGCCAGGTTCCTGGCGGCCTCGATGACCATGCCCTGCATGCCGAGGCAGATGCCGAGCAGCGGAATCCTGTTCTCCCGGGCGTGCCTGATCGCGCCGATCTTGCCCTCGATGCCGCGCACACCGAACCCGCCGGGGATCAGCACCCCGTCGACGCCGTCGAGCTCGCGCTCGGCGCCCTCGGGGGTGTCGCAGTCGTCGCTCTTCACCCAGCGGATGTTGACGCGGGCGTCGTTGGCGAACCCGCCCGCGCGCAGCGCCTCCGTGACCGACAGGTACGCGTCGGGCAGGTCGATGTACTTGCCGACCAGGGCGACGGTGACCTCCTTGGCGGGGCGGTGCACCCGGCGCAGGAGCTGCTCCCACTCCTTCCAGTCGACGTCGCGGAACGGCAGGCCGAGCCGCCGCACCACGTACGCGTCGAGCCCTTCGGAGTGCAGCACCCTGGGGATGTCGTAGATCGAGTCGGCGTCGACGGCGGAGACGACGGCGTCCTCGTCCACGTCGCACATGAGGCTGATCTTGCGCTTGAGCGAGACCGTGATCGGGCGGTCGGAGCGGCAGACGATCGCGTCGGGCTGGATGCCGATGCTGCGCAGCGCGGCCACGCTGTGCTGGGTCGGCTTGGTCTTCAGTTCACCGGACGGGCCGATGTAGGGCAGCAGCGACACGTGCAGGAAGAAGACGTTGTCGCGGCCCACCTCGTGCCTGATCTGCCGCACTGCCTCCAGGAACGGCAGCGACTCGATGTCGCCGACGGTGCCGCCGACCTCGGTGATGACCACGTCCACGTCGGGGCCCGCCATGCCGCGGATGCGGTCCTTGATCTCGTTGGTGATGTGCGGGATGACCTGGACCGTGTCGCCGAGGTACTCGCCGCGTCGCTCCTTGGCGATGACGTTGGAGTAGACCTGCCCGGTGGTGACGTTGGCCGAGCCGTGCAGGTCGGTGTCGAGGAACCGCTCGTAGTGGCCGACGTCGAGGTCGGTCTCGGCGCCGTCGTCGGTGACGAAGACCTCGCCGTGCTGGAACGGGTTCATCGTGCCGGGGTCGACGTTGAGGTAGGGGTCGAGCTTCTGCATGGTGACCCTGAGACCGCGGGTCTTCAGCAGACGGCCCAGGCTGGACGCCGTGAGCCCCTTGCCGAGACTGGAGGCGACACCGCCGGTGACGAACAGATGCTTGGTTTGCGATGCGCTGCGCAAAGGGGCTCCCGTGGCTCGAGGTGTGGCGAACTGTCCACGGGCTCTCAGGATATCAAACAACGTCCCCGACATGCCCGAACGGCATGACCTAACGGTAACTTTGAGCGCTATGTCACTAGTACGGCGGGCATGGGGCACGCTGATTCACCGTGCCTACGCGGCGATCCGCCAGGCTGGGGCGATCACTCCGGCCACCCCCTCCGGCTACCGGTTCCGCCGCCTGGGCGAGGGCGTCAGCATCGCCTTCCCCCCTGGCGCGATCTTCGGTGAGCAGTGGATCGAGATCGGCGACCACACGCTGATCGGCGAGCGCGTGTCGATCTCGTGCGGCATGTGGCCGGGCCTTGACCTGGGCGCCGGCTCGATCCTGCGCATCGGCGCGAGCTGCTCGATCGGCCGGGGGACGCACGTCGTCGCCCACCAGTCGATCGACATCGGCGACCACGTCTTCACCGGCCCCTACGTCTACATCACCGACCAGAACCACGTCTACGACGACCCGGAGACGCCGATCGGCAGGCAGTGGCCGCGTAACAACCCGGTCTCGATCGGCGCGGGCTCCTGGCTGGGCGCGGGCGCGATCATCCTGCCCGGCACCAGGCTGGGCCGCCAGTGCGTGGTCGCGGCCGGAGCCGTGGTGCGCGGCGAGTTCCCCGACCACAGCGTGGTGGCGGGCGTGCCCGCCAAGCTGGTGCGCGAATACACGCCCGAACTGGGCTGGCACGCCCCGGGGAGCGTACTGGGCCTGGACAGGCAGGCGACCGCGTCCTGACCGGCGTCCCCTCGGGAATCACCTCGGGACAGCTGGACCGAACATCCTTCTGACGGTTAGCGTCGGTTCATGCGGACCGCTATCTGCGAGCGTCTTGGCATCGAGTTCCCGCTGTTCGCGTTCAGCCACTGCCGTGACGTGGTGGCCGCGGTCACCAACGCGGGCGGGTTCGGCGTCCTGGGCGCGATCGCGTTCACGCCGGAACAGCTCGACACCGAGCTCACCTGGATCGACGAGCGGGTGGGTGGCCATCCCTACGGGGTGGACGTGCTCGTCCCCGGCAGGATCGACGCCGCGGCGCTGGACCGCCACGCGCGGCTGGCCGACCTCGTCCCGGAACGGCACCGCGACTTCGTCACGCACCTGATGACGAAGTACGGCGTCAGCGGCACGATCCAGCCGCCGGCCGGCTCCGCCGACGAGTTCGGCAGGCGGGTGACGGCGGCGGGCGCGTCCGGGCTGATCGACGTGGCGCTCAAGCATCGCATCGGGCTGATCGCGAGCGCGCTCGGGCCTCCCCCGCCGGAGATGGTCACCAGGGCGCGGGCGGCGGGCGTGCCGGTGGCGGCGCTGGTCGGCACGGTGGAGCACGCGCGCAGGCAGGTCGCGGCGGGCGCGGACCTCGTCGTGGCGCAGGGCACCGAGGCGGGCGGGCACACCGGCGAGATCGCCACCATGGTGCTGGTCCCGCAGGTCGTGGACGCGGTCGCGCCCGTGCCCGTGCTGGCGGCGGGCGGCATCGCGTCCGGGCGGCAGATGGCGGCGGCCATGGCGCTCGGCGCGGAGGGCGTGTGGTGCGGCTCCGTCTGGCTGACGACCGAGGAGGCCGAGACCGCGCCCGCGGTGAAGCGCAAGCTGCTGGCCGCCTCCTCGCTCGACACGGTCAGGTCGCGGTCGCGCACCGGCAAGCCGGCCCGGCAGCTCGCGTCCGCGTGGACCGACGAATGGGACTCCGGCCCCGAGAGCCCCGGACCGCTCGGGATGCCGATGCAGCTCCTCGTCGCCGAGGCCGCGATGGCCCGCATCGGCGCGGCGGCCGAGCGGGGCGAGCCGGGGGCGCTGGAGCTGGCCAACTACTTCGTCGGCCAGGTCGTGGGGCAGCTGAACCAGGTCAAACCGGCCCGCGAGGTGGTCTACGAGATGGTGAGCGAGTTCGCGGAGGCGGTGGAGCGGCTGGCCAGGCTGTCGGGGTGACCGGTTACGATGCGCGTGTGGTCGGGACACCCGAGCTGGAGCGAGGCACCGGAGTTCCCGCGCACGTGCAGATCGAGCAGTGGCTGCTCGACTCCATCGGCAGCGGCGAGATGGCTCCGGGCGACCGGCTGCCCGGCGAGCGCGAGCTGGCCGCCAGGCTCGGAGTGAGCCGGATGACGCTCAGGCAGGCGCTGGCCACCCTGGAACGCGACGGCGTGCTGGTCAGGGTCCCTGGGCGGGCCGGGGGCGCGTTCGTGGCCGAGCCGCGCATCGACTGCGACCTCACCGGGCTGGCCGGGTTCACCGAGCAGATGCGCAGGGCGCACCTGAGGGCCGAGGCCAGGGTGCTGGTGGCGGCGACCGTCCCGGCACCGGAGGCCGTCGCCGCCGCACTGGAGGTGCAGCCGGGCGCGCCCGTGCACCAGGTCGCGAGGGTCCGCTCGGCCGGGCAGTCGCCGGTGGCGCTCGAACGGTCCTTCTTCCCCGCCCTGCCCGGCTTCCTGGACGAGGACCTCAGCGGCTCGCTGTACGCGCTGCTGGCCGGCCGGTACGACCTGGAACCGCGCACGGCCGTCGAGCACCTCGACCCGGTCATCGCCGGGCCTGCCGACGCCGCCGAGCTGGGCATCTCGCCGGGCACGCCGCTCATGCTGATCGAGCGCACCGCCTATGCCGCCGGGGGTGTCCCGGTGGAGTACGCCCGCGACCTGTTCAGGCCCGACCGGGTGCGGCTCTCGGTGCGCAGCGGGGTCAGCAGCGGGGTCAGCGGCGGGGTCAGCGCACCCGCTCCCCCGCCGGGTCGTACAGCGGGTCCCTGACGACCGTCCCGGCCACCCACGCCCCCTCGACCTCGATCTCGACCTTCGTGCCGGGCCCGACGGGCAGGTAGGCGTAGGCGATCGACGACTCGACCGTGTAGCCGTAGCCGCCCGAGGTGACCCTGGCGACGACCTCGCCGTCCACCCGCACCGGCTCGTTGCCCAGGGCGATCGCCCGGGGGTCGGCCAGGGTGACGCAGCGCAGCCTGCGCGGCGGGTTCCGGTCGAGGGCGTCCCTGCCGAGGAAGTCCTTGTCCGGCTTGACGCAGAAGCCCAGGCCCGCCTCGTACGGGGTGATCTCGGGGCCGATGTCGGCGCCCCAGACGCGGTAGCCCTTCTCCAGGCGCAGGCTGTCGATGGCGCGGTAGCCCGCCGCCGTGAGCCCGTGCGGCCCGCCCGCCTGCCACAGCGCCTGCCAGAGCGCCAGGCCGTACTCGCTGGAGCAGTACAGCTCCCAGCCCAGCTCGCCGACGAACGTCACCCGCAGCGCCAGGACCGGCACGTCCCCCACGGTCAGCTCGCGCGAGGTCATGAACGGGAAGGTGAGCGGGTCGGGGGTGAGGGTGGCGAGGATGTCGCGGGCGCGCGGGCCCCAGAGGGCGAAGCAGGCGTACTGGCCGGTCACGTCGGCGATGCGGACGTCGGCGTTCCTCAGCGCGGCCTGCTTGCGCAGCCAGCCGAGGTCGTGCGAGCCGAACGCGGTGCCCGTCACGATGAGGAACTCCTGGTCGGCGCGGCGGGTGACGGTGAAGTCGCACTCGATGCCGCCGCGCCGGTTGAGCGCCTGCGTGTAGGTGACCGCGCCCACGTCGCGGGCGACGCGGTTGTCGCAGACCCACTCCAGCAGGGAGGCGGCGTCGGGGCCGGTGACCTCGATCTTGGCGAAGGACGTCTCGTCGAACAGCCCGGCCGCTTCCCGGGTGGCGCGGTGCTCGACGCCGACGGCGGGCGACCAGAGCCGCCCTGCCCACCCTCGCGGCCGCGGATCCCGTTCTGAGGTGCTCGCCGCCTGGGCGTCCGGCTCGTTCGAGGCGTAGTAGTTGACCCGCTCCCATCCGGCCTTCTCGCCGAAGACCGCGCCCTGCGCGGCGTGCCAGCCGTACGCCGGAGAGACGCGCAGTGGGCGGCCCGCCGAGCGCTCGTGGCCGGGGTAGCGGATGTCGTAGTACGTCTCGTAGTTCTCGATCGCCCGCTTGAGCGTGTACGACGGCGAGCGATACTGGCGGCCGAAGCGGCGGATGTCCATGTGCCAGACGTCCATGCTGGGCTCGCCCTCGACGATCCACTCGGCCATCACCCGGCCGATGCCGCCCGCTCCGGCGATGCCGTGCGCGCAGAAGCCCGCCGCGACGAAGAACCCGCCGACCTCGGTCTCCCCCAGGCAGAACTCGTTGTCCGGGGTGAACGCCTCGGGCCCGTTGATCAGCTTGCGGATGCCGACGTCCGCCATGGCCGGAACCCGAATCCTGGAGTTGTCGGAAATTTCCTCAAATCGCGCCCAGTCCTCCGTCAGCAGCCGCCCGTTGAAGTCGGCGGGGACGGCGTCGTAGGCGGACTCGGAGGCCGTCCAGGGCGCGCAGTCGCGCTCGTACCCGCCCATGACCAGGCCCTGGACCTCCTGGCGGTAGTAGACGAGCAGGTCCGGGTCGCGCAGCGTCGGCAGCCCGGTGTGCTCGTGGAAGGCGTCCGTCACCACGTACTGGTGCGACATCGGGACGATCGGGATGCGCACCCCGGCCATCCGCCCGATCTCCGCGGCGAACATCCCGCCGCAGTTGACCACGATCTCGCAGTCGATGTCCCCCTGGTCGGTGCGGACCCTGGTGACCCGGTTGCCCGCCGTGTCGACGCCGAGCACGCGGGTGCGCGTCCTGATCCTGGCGCCGCCCTGACGGGCCAGCGCGGCCAGCGAGTAGCACAGCCGCGAGGGGTCCACCTGGCCGTCCGTGGGCAGGTAGGCGGCCCCGACGACGCCGGACGGGTCCATGAGCGGGAACAGTTCGACGGCCTCGGCGACGGAGATCTCCTCCAGCGGCAGGCCGAAGGTGCGGGCCCAGCCGATCTGGCGGCGGATCTCCGCCATCCGCTCGGGCGTGGAGGCCAGCTTGATGCCGCCGCACTCGCTCCATCCGGCGTCCAGGCGGCGGTAGAGCTCGACGGAGTACTGGTTCATCCGGGTCAGCGTGGGGTCGGCGCGGAGCTGTCCGACCAGCCCGGCAGAGTGGAAGGTGGAGCCGCTGGTCAGCTCGTCGCGCTCCAGCAGGACGACGTCGCGTTCGCCGAGTTCCGTCAGGTGGTAGGCCACGGAGGCGCCGCCCACGCCGCCGCCGATGATCACGATCCGGGCCGAGTCGCTCATGGACGCGAGGCTAACCCCCTGCTCCAAAAAGGTCTAGACCGTTTAGGAAAGGCAGGGCTAGCATCGACCATGGCCGTGAGCGAGGTCCTCGAACGCATTCCCGTGCTGTCCGGCGTCCCGCGTACCGTCGAGGAGCTGCCCGGCGGGCTGACCAACCGCAACTACAAGGTGACCACGCCCTCCGGCGCGTACGTGGTACGGGTGTCGGCCAGCGACGGCGCGCTGCTCGCCATCGACAGGGAGGCCGAGCACGCCAACTCGATCGCCGCCGCGCGCGCGGGCGTCGGCGCGCCGGTGCACGGCTACCTGCCGGGCGAGGGCGTGCTGGTGGTGGGCTTCCTGCCCGGACGGACGTTCACCGACGCCGACCTGCGCGACTCGGCGAACCTGCCCCGGGTCGCCGACGCGTGCCGGCGCCTGCACGCCGGGCCGCGCTTCGCGGGCGACTTCGACATGTTCGACATCCAGCGGAGGTACCTGGCGATCGTCCGGGAGCGCGGTTTCCGGCTGCCGCCGAGGTACCTCGACTTCATGCCGGACGTCCTGCGCATCCGGCGATGCCTCGCCACCCGGCGGGAACCCACCGTGCCGTGCCACAACGACCTGCTGCCCGGCAACATCATCGACGACGGCGAGCGGCTCTGGCTGATCGACTACGAGTACGCGGGCAACAACGACCCCTGCTTCGAGCTCGGCAACATCTGGAGCGAGGCGGACCTGTCGCTCGACCAGCTCGACCTGCTCGTCACGTCCTACTACGGCCGCCGCCTGCGCCACCGGATCGCGCGGGCGCGGCTGCTGGGGCTGATGTCCAAGTACGGCTGGACGTTGTGGGCCTCCATCCAGGACGGCGCGAACGAGACGATCGACTTCGACTTCTGGTCGTGGGGCATGGAGAAGTACGAGCGGGCCGTCGCCGAGTTCACCGGACCCGCCCTGCCTCGCCTCATGGAGCAGGCGGCCGGGGCAGACTAGGGCCATGTTCGCTGCGCTGACAGGGCTGGGCCTGTCCACGGCCGCCGGGTTGAACGCCTACATCCCGCTCCTCGTCGTGGGCGTGCTGGCGAACGTCACCGACGCGGTGAAGCTGCCCGACGGTTACGGGTGGCTGTCCAACTGGGGCGTGCTCGCGGTGATCGCGGTGCTGCTGGTGGCGGAGATCGTGCTCGACAAGGTGCCGGCCGTCGACAGCGTCAACGACGCCATCCAGACCGCCGTGCGGCCCGTGTCCGGTGGCGTGGTGTTCAGCGCCACGAACGCCGCCGCCGAGCTCGACCACTCGACCTGGATGACCGAGCATCCCTGGGTGGGCTGGCTGCTGGGCATCGCGGTGGCCCTCGCCGTGCACGTGCTGAAGGCGACGGCCCGCCCGGTGATCAACGCGGGGACCGCGGGCGTCGGAGCGCCGGTCGTCAGCACCGTGGAGGACGCCGGGTCGCTGGGGATGAGCCTGATCGCGGTGTTCGTCCCGATCCTGGTGGTCGTCGTCCTGGTGCTGCTGGCGCTGCTCGGGTGGTGGACGTTCAGGAAGGTCCGCCGCTTCCGCCTCCGCCGCAGCCGCCGCCCCGCGGGCTGACGTCTTCCGCGCCCGCCTCACCGGTCCGGCCGTGAGCGCCCCGCTCTCACCCACCGTCCGACGACGTTCACGAACTCCGCGGGACGCTCCTCGTGCAACCGGTGGCTGGACCCCTCCCAGCACACGACCCTCGACTCAGGATGCTTCACCAGCCCCGCCTCCCAGGCCGCCTGGGCGGGGTCGAACCAGAACGACAGCACCGGGCACCGCCTGCGGGCGAGGTAGTCGTCGCTGACCGGCCGCACCCCCACCGAGCCCGGCAGCGTGAACATGCCCTCGAACGCCTGGGCGAGCACGTGCGGCGGCATCCCGTACAGCCTGCGCTTGTGCCACCGCCTGACGACGGCGGGCGTGGCGGCGTTCGTGCACCACTCGTCGATCTGGACGGCGACCTCGTGCGCGTGCTCGCCGCGCAGCCCCGCGACCATCTCCGGAAACCCCTGCGCGACCTCGGGCGTCATCCCGTACGCCGGTTCGACCGCGACCACCCTGGCCACCCGCTCCGGATGCTCCACCGCCAGCACCGAGACGACCTGCCCGCCCATCGAGTGCCCGACCGCGACCACCTCGGGAACCCCTAGACGGGCGAGCAGGCCGTTCAGGTCCTCGGCCATCGCCCGTGGCGTGTTCCCGGACTCCGGCACCGACGAGTAGCCGTGGCCGCGCAGGTCAACCGCGATCACCCGGTGGGTCCGGGCCAGCGCGTCGATGTGCCACGACCACTGGTGCGAGTCGGCGCCCCAGCCGTGCACGAGGAGCAGCGGCGGCCCGTCGCCCCTTCCGTCGTCGGTGTAGAAGAGCGTGATGTCTCCGCCGACGTCCGCGTATGGCATGACAGCGCCTCCTTAGGTGGGCTCGACGCGAGTGACGTGCGGGCTTTTCGTGGCAGGCTCACCCATCCGTCCCAAAGGCACCCGCTCTCCGCACAGCCACATCACACACGCCCGAATCACGCCAGCCCGCACCACCGAAGCCCGCCTTGCGGAAACCCGCACCACGGAATCCCGCCTCGCGGAAGGGCGCCTCGCGGAACCCTGCCTCGCGGAAACCCGCCTCGCGTCGGGGCGCCCCGCGGAGGCCCGGCCCCCCGCGGAGGCCCGTCCCGCTGAAGGCTGTATGACGGGAGGGCGCATCATGTGGTCGCCGCAGTCTCGTCGGTCGTGGCCTCCGCGCTCGTCGGCGCGCGGAACTGGGTGATGCCCGCCGCCCAGCCGCCGTCCACCGCCAGCTCGGCGCCGGTGATGTACGAGGCCGCGTCCGAGAGGAGGAAGGCGGACGCCTGCGCGACCTCCTCCGGCTCGCCGCAGCGCCCGGCCGCGACGATGGGGAAGCGGCCCGCGCCCGAGACCGCGCCGTGCCCGGCCGTCATCGGGGTGACGATCATCCCTGGGTGGATGGAGTTGACCCGGATCCGATCGGGCCCAAGCTCGACGGCGGCGATCTTGGTAAGGCCGCGCACGCCCCATTTCGAAGCCCCGTACCCACTCGTGCCGGGCAAGGCGGTCAGGCCCGCCACCGACGAGATGTTCACGATCGACCCGCCGCCCGCGGCGCGCATGGGCGCCACCACCGACTGGACGCCCAGGAACACCCCGACCAGGTTCACCTTCAGCACCCGTTCGAACTCCTCCAGCGACTGCCGCTCGAGAGGCCCCTGGACGGCGATGCCCGCGTTGTTGACCAGCCCGTCGAGCCTGCCGTACGCCTCGGTCACGGTGGCGACGACCTCGCCCCAGTCGCCCGGCTTGGTGACGTCGTGCGGGACGAACTGGGCATCGAGCTCCTTGGCGGTGGCGGCGCCCTCCTCGATGAGGACGTCCGTCAGCACCACCCGCGCTCCCTCGGCGGCGCAGCGCCGGGCGGTGGCGGCTCCCATGCCCCTCGCGCCGCCCGTGATGATCACGACCTTGCCGTCCAGCATGCGCTCGCTCCCTCCGCGGCCTGTAGCAGCAGCGAACCACGGCGATCAGAGAACAATCAAGAGCTTGCTTGGTTGAAGGGCGACGAGCGCCCGCCCGCAAGCCGTCCGAGCCGACTATCCTCTAGGCAGAACCCCCTGAAGGAGGTGGCCCCGATCGGCGAGGTCGTGCTCATCGTGCTGGCGATCCTGGCGTTCCTCCTCCTGGTCGCGGGCGTCGCCGTCTACCTGCTGGTCAAGGTCGGCAAGAAGGCTGCCACCAAGGCCAAGCAGGCCACCACGCGCCTGGCCACCCACGTCAACGCGATGGGGCCCGGCGACGCCGCGGAGGTCGAACGGCTCCGGCTCGACCTGCGGCGCGAGGTGTCGCTGACCCGCCAGGCCATCGATCAGGCGCACGGCCGGGGCTGGCACCTCGGCGACCTGCCCAGACTGATGGCCGACCTGTCGAGCCAGGCCGAGGTGCACGACGGCCAGCTCGGGATGTACGCCCAGCAACGCCGCATGTCACCGTACGTCGACCACGCCACGCTCGACCGGCTCCGCGAGCACCAGGCCAAGCTGACGTCCATGTGCGCCCGCATCCGCGCCGACCTGCTCGGCGACCAGGTCCACCACGCCGCGACCGGCATCGACGACCTCCACGCCCGCACCGAGCTGGAGATCGAGTCCCGCCGCCCCGCCCCCGACCCCCTCGACGAGATCGACCGCCTCTACAGCCGGGAGCGAAAAGACCTCTCCTGACTCCCACCCAGGGTGACATGATGGTCACCCGACGTGAGATCTCCAGAGAGGCTACGACGATGTCCGGTGCCCTCCCGGAGTGGTTCCATCCAGGCCCACCTGGCGGATGGACCGCCGAGATGCTGGATCACCTTCCCCCTGACGCGCCGCGGCACGTGGAGCTGATCGACGGCGCACTCATCATGCGGCCACCCCAGACGGTCTTCCACATGCTCGCCAACAGCCGGCTGACCGACCTCGCACTCGGGATCCGGCCGCCCGCCGATCTCATGACCGCTCGTGAAATGACGGTGACGCTGGGGGTACGGCAGCGTCCTGAGCCCGACGTCATCGTGATCAACAGGTCGGCGTTCTCCCTCGAAGCCACCACATTCAGGCCGGATGATGTCCACCTGGTCGTCGAAGTGGTCTCGGAAGAGTCCCGTGAGCGTGATCGGACCACGAAGCCGGTCAAGTACTCCAGCGCGGGCATCCGGCACTTCTGGCGTGTGGAGCAGGAGGACAACGCGATGGTGGTCTACACGTTCGAGCTGGAACCCGTGGTCAAGGCCTACGTCCCCACCGGCATCCATCGCGGGCGACTCCAGACCTACATCGGCTTCGACGTGGACATCGACCTCGACAAGGTCATCGGCTGACCTGGCGGCCCAGCGCGCACACCACCTGACGCTTCGGCGCACATCCCACCGCGCGGCTCTGCGCGGGGCGCAGCTCGCGGGTCAGCGCACGCCCCACCTGGCACATCGACGCACGTCCCGCCGCGCGGGTCAGTGCGCGTCCCACTCCCGATAGAGGTACTCGGCGAACTCCGCCTCGGTGGCGCCGCTGTTCAGCAGGGCCTTGCCCGCCTGCGCCTCGGCCGTGGCGGGCAGCCGCCCTTCGAGCAGGATCGGCAGCGACAGCCGGCGCGCCAGCAGCTCGCGCGGCGAGATCCCCGACGGTCTGCGCACCACCGACACGTTGACGCGCAGTCCGTGCTCGTTCCCCGGTGCCGCCTCCGGCCGGTCGATCTCGATGGCGGCGTAGCGGAAGCCGTTGGCCAGGTCGCACGGGGCGCATCCGGCGGGCCCCCTGCTGAGTCTGCCGCCACACTCGTCGCAGGTCAGCCGGTCATAGGCGGCGTCGACCACCCGCCACACGTGCTTGTCGGGCTCGTCGACCACCATCTCGGCGATGGCCCGCTCCTCGGCCGGGCCGGGGGCGGTCGTGGCGAACTCGGCGGCGAGGAACGCCCGCCAGCCCTCCTCGACGATCTCGTCGACCAGCGCCGCGCACCGGGCGCAGCCCGGGGCTCCGGCCGGTTCCCAGTGAGAGCACACTCCGCATCGCCGCATGTCCTGCACCGTACAAGCCCGGTGGGAGACGTTCACCTGATTTATTCGGTTGCCCCGCCACGGTGATCACCGGCATACTCACACGAGTTGATCGCCGTCGGCGCGAAGGGAGGGTGAGACCGTGATGACGACTGTTCGCGTGCCGTTTTCCGCGTCCTCATACCTTCCCACCGGTCATCCGCTGACCTGATCGCCGAGCCGGTGGGCTTCGTTTCTGGAGAGATCCCACCGTGCCGAAGCACTCGCAACACCACCGCCGTGGCAAGTACGCCCTCGACGCCGACGACATCGAATGGCTCGAGAGGACGCCCGAGACGTCCGCCGACGACGGGCCGCCCGAGGGCGACCGCTGGTCCACCTGGGACCAGAGCACTCCCACCGAGCGCGGCCCCCAGCCCTATCCGAGCTGGCTGGTCACCGAGCTGGCCGCCGTCGACACCGAGCTGGGCATTCTCAAGACCGGCAAGGAAGCCGACGTCCATCTGATCTCGCGTGGGGTGCCCGGCACCGACCGGGTGTGCCTGCTGGCCGCCAAGCGCTACCGGTCCTCCGAGCACCGTCTCTTCCACCGCGACGCCGGATACCTCGAAGGCCGCAGAACCCGCGAGAGCCGCATGAACCGGGCCATGGCCAACCGCACCGCGTTCGGCAAGCAAGTGATCGCGGGCCAGTGGGCGGTCGCCGAGTTCGGGGCGCTGTGCCGCCTGCGCGAGCTGGGGCTGCCCGTGCCGTATCCGGTGCAGATCGTCGGCACGGAGATCCTTCAGGAGTTCGTCGGCACCCCGGACGGCTTCGCCGCCCCGCGCCTGGCCAACGTCTCAGAAGGCCTGGACGAGCTGTGGAAGCAACTGGTGGAGGCGATGGTCACGCTGGCCAGGGAGGGTCTGGCGCACGGCGACCTGTCGGCGTACAACCTGCTGGTGCACGAGGGCGGGCTGGTCATCATCGACCTGCCGCAGATCGTGGACGTGATCGCGCACCCGGCGGGCCGGTCCTTCCTCGACCGCGACGCCCGCAACGTGGCCACCTGGTTCGCCGCCAAGGGCGTCGCCGCCGCCGACCCCGACTCGCTGTCCGCCCTGCTCCACAAGGAGGCGGGCATGAGCTGACGGACCGAATATCGTTCTCGTGGAAAGCCCCCCGTCCACTACCTTGTCGCCCATGCATTCGATCATCTCCCTCTTACTCACCGCGGCGGTGGCCGTGCCGGGCGTCCCCGACAAGGGGCGCTCGGAGCCGGTGGCGGACCCCGTCTACCCCGCGTACGGCAACCCCGCGATCGACGTCCTGCACTACGGGCTGCGGCTGGACTGGAAACCGTCTCGGCGGCTGCTCACCGGCACGGCCCTGCTCACCGTCCGGGCCGTCAAGAAGATCGACAAGATCACGCTCGACTTCGGGCGCGCGCTGCGCGTGGACGAGGTCACGGTCGCGGGCACCCGGGTCGTGGCCCGGCACCCGGGCGACGACCTGGTGATCCCGCTGCGCTCGCCGCTGGAGGCGGACGCGCGGGTTCGGGTGGTCGTCCGGTATCACGGCGTTCCCGAACCCGCACGGACCCGCCAGTACCGCTCCGACATGAAGCGGCTGGGCTTCCGCTCGGCGGCCGACGGGTCGGCATGGGCGCTGCAGGAGCCGTACGGGGCCTTCACCTGGTTCCCTGTGAACGACCAGCCGTCCGACGAGGCGCTCTACGATGTGGCGATCAAGGTGCCACGCGGGTGGGCGGCGGTGGCGCACGGGCGTTTCGCCGGCCGGAAGGGGAACACCTACCACTGGCGTTCGACCGAGCCGGTCGCCAGCTACGTCACGCTGTTCACGGCCGATCGCTACCGCCACTTCGCCGCCAAGGGGCCGCGTGGAATCCCGATCACGTACTGGTTGAACAAGCGTGACCAGACGGAGAACCTCCCCGTCGTACGGCAGACGCCGGGCATCCTGCGCTGGCTGGAGAAGCGGCTGGGGCCGTACCCCTTCTCCAGCGCGGGCGTGGTCGTCACCAGCGACTCGGGGATGGAAACCCAGCAGATGGTGACGCTGGCCCCCAGTTTCCTGAGGCCCGAGGTGGTGGCGCACGAGATGGCGCACCAGTGGTTCGGCAACGCGGTCACGCCCCGGACCTGGCGGGACCTGTGGCTGAACGAGGGCTTCGCCGAGTACATCGAGTGGCAGTGGGCGGCCGACCACACGGCTGAGACGCTCGAGGACTACCTCACCGAGGCCAGGGAGATCGACGGGCGGCTGCGCCGGGAGTCGGGGCCGCCCGGACGGTACACCCCGGGCCGGTTCGGGGCCGGCAATGTGTACATCGGCCCTGCGTTGATGCTGCACGAGATCCGCAAGCGACTCGGGGACGAGCGGTTCTTCGCGACCCTGCGGGCCTGGGTGCAGGAGCACCGGGGGACCACACAGGACAGGGCGTCGTTCGTGACATGGCTGAACGCCCGGACCGGGGAGGACTTCACCGCGCTGGTCGACCAGTGGCTCGACTCGCCGACCACGCCCGCCACTACTTGACCCCCGCCTCCCGCATGTCGCGGAGCTCCCGCTTCAGCTCCTTGATCTCGTCGCGCAGCCGGGCCGCCACCTCGAACTGCAGGTCGGCCGCCGCCTGGTGCATCTGCTCCGTCAGCGACTCGATCAGCGACTCCATCTGCGCCCGCGGCATCTCCCCCGCGATCGCCCTGGCGTGCTGCCCCGCCTGCTTGGCGGCGAAGCCCGGGACCGGGGCCTTGCCGCGGGACTGCTGCCGGCCGCCGCCCATGAGCTGCTGGGTGTCGGCGTCCTCGCGCTGCAGCGAGTCGAGGATGTCGGCGATCTTCTTGCGCAGCGGCTGCGGGTCGATGCCGTTGGCCTGGTTGAAGGCGATCTGCTTGGCCCGGCGCCGGTTGGTCTCGTCGATGGCCCGCTCCATCGACGGGGTGATCTTGTCGGCGTACATGTGGACCTGGCCGGAGACGTTTCGCGCCGCTCGGCCGATCGTCTGGATCAGGGACGTGTCGGAGCGGAGGAAGCCCTCCTTGTCGGCGTCGAGGATCGCCACCAGCGACACCTCGGGCAGGTCGAGGCCCTCGCGCAGGAGGTTGATGCCGACCAGGACGTCGAACTCGCCGGTGCGCAGCTCGCGCAGCAGCTCGATGCGGCGCAGCGTGTCGACCTCGCTGTGCAGGTAGCGGACGCGGATGCCGAGTTCGAGCAGGTAGTCGGTCAGGTCTTCGGCCATCTTCTTGGTCAGCGTGGTGACCAGGGCGCGCTCGTCGCGGTCGGCCCGGGCGCGGATCTCGTGGACGAGGTCGTCGATCTGCCCCTTGGTCGGCTTGACCACGACCTCGGGATCGACCAGCCCGGTGGGCCGGATGACCTGCTCCACCACCTCGCCCTTGACCCGCCCCAGCTCGTACGGCCCCGGCGTGGCCGACAGGTAGACCGTCTGGCCGATGCGCTCCAGGAACTCCTCCCACTTCAGCGGCCGGTTGTCGAGCGCCGACGGCAGCCGGAACCCGTGCTCGACGAGGGTGCGCTTGCGGGAGGCGTCGCCCTCGTACATGGCGCCGATCTGCGGCACGGTCTGGTGCGACTCGTCGAGCACCAGCACGAAGTCTTCCGGGAAGTAGTCGAGCAGCGTGTTGGGGGCGCTGCCGGCGGCCCGCCCGTCCATGTGGCGCGAGTAGTTCTCGATGCCGGAGCAGGTGCCGATCTGGCGCATCATCTCGATGTCGTACGTGGTGCGCATGCGCAGCCGCTGCGCCTCCAGCAGCTTGCCCTGGCGCTCCAGCTCCGACAGCCGCTCGGCCAGCTCGGCCTCGATGCCGGCCACGGCCGCCGCCATCCGCTCCTCGCCCGCGACGTAGTGGGAGGCGGGGAAGATGTACAGCTCCTCGTCTTCGGTGATGACCTCGCCGGTCAGCGGGTGCATGGTCGAGAGCTTCTCGATCTCGTCGCCGAACATCTCGATGCGGACGGCGAGCTCCTCGTACTTCGGGATGATCTCGATCGTGTCGCCGCGGACCCGGAAGGTGCCCCGGGTGAAGGCGAGGTCGTTGCGCGTGTACTGCATGTCGACCAGGCGGCGCAGGAGCTGGTCGCGGTCGATGTCCATGCCGACGCTGAGCCTGGCCATGCGGTCGACATACTCCTGCGGC
Source organism: Nonomuraea sp. NPDC000554 (assembly GCF_040300065.1). NCBI lineage: Bacteria > Bacillati > Actinomycetota > Actinomycetes > Streptosporangiales > Streptosporangiaceae > Nonomuraea > Nonomuraea sp. NPDC000554. Next base: position 125,100 of record NZ_JBEPDC010000015.1, read on the forward strand.
GTGCCCAGGCCGTAGATGCACGACACGGACGCCACCACGATCGTGTCGCGCCGGGTGAGCAGCGAGTTGGTCGCCGAGTGGCGCAGCCGCTCCACCTCGTCGTTGATCGAGGAGTCTTTCTCGATGTAGGTGTCGCTCTGCGGGACGTACGCCTCAGGCTGGTAATAGTCGTAATAAGAGACGAAATATTCGACCGCGTTGTTGGGCAGCATCTCGCGCAGCTCGTTCGCGAACTGGGCGGCGAGCGTCTTGTTGGGCTGCATGACCAGCGCGGGCCGCTGCAGCCGCTCGATCAGCCAGGCGATCGAGGCCGTCTTGCCCGTGCCCGTCGCGCCCAGCAGGACGCTGTCCTTCGCCCCGGCCTTGACGCGGCGCTCCAGCTCGGCGATGGCCGTCGGCTGGTCGCCCGAAGGAGTCATCTCGGTGACGACCTCGAAGGGCGCCACCTTCCGCTGCAAATCTGTGACCGGTCGCATGCTGCCCACTGTAGGCCGCGCCACTGACAGAACTCGTCGGCGGGCCTCGGGCCCGGCAGAGGTCAGCGGTGCTTCGGCGGGTGCGCGGAGGTACGCGACGGCGGTGAGCGCCCCCGCGAGCCAAGGAACGCCCGATATCACCCCGTAAACCCCGCCGTTGCAAGCGATCAGCAAGTCTCACCCGATACGGTCTGATTCGCCTGTAGCGGAAAAGGAAGGTGCGATGTCACGACCCAGAGAAGCCTTGATCCAGGCAGGCCAGGGCGTAGCCCAGGCGGTGCTCCAGGGGGGTGATGTGCGCCAGGCCGTCGGGCAGGCGATAGACCAGGCAGGCCAGTTCCAGGTGCCGGGGCAGGCCCCGGGGTTCGCGCTCAACCCGCACGACTTCGCCGCCGCCCGCGACGGTGGCGCGTCCGTCGGCACGCTGATCGAAGCCAGGACGGCGTCGCTGAACGAGGCCGGCGAGATCGTCAACCGCAGCTTCGCCGAGAACGGCATGCACGTCATCTCGCCCGTCGTGATCCCCAAGGGCAGCACCGCGAAGGTGGTCGTGCCGCTGGCCATCCTGGTCGTGCTCGGCCTGATCGGCGCGCTCGGCAACGTCATCCCGGACACCGAGGTGTTCTTCGGCGCACACTACTGGATCGTGCTCGTGCTGGCCGCGGCGTTCCTGTGGTGGCGACGCAGCGTGGTCATGGTGCCCGAGGGCTGCAAGGCGCTGATCACCAAGTTCGGCAAGCTGGTGCAGATCGCCGAGCCCGGACGGGTGACGCTGTTCAACCCGTGGAAGCGGGTCAGCTACATCGTCAACACCACCCGCGAGTACCCGTTCAACGCGCCGATCCGCGAGGCGCCGACGCAGCAGGGCGTCAAGGCGAGCGTCGACATGTTCCTGCAGTTCAGGATCGAGAACCCGGCCGAGTTCATCTTCGTGCTCGGCTCGGTCAGCGGCTTCCAGTCCAAGCTGCAGAACGCCATCAGCGAGGTCACCCGCTCACTCATCTACGCGCAGCGGGCGGAGGATATCTACGACCTGGTGGGCGAGAGCACGGTGGGCATGCTGGACAACCTCAACCAGCAGTTCCTGCCCGCCGTCCGGCTGACGGACGTGAACATCACGCACGCCGAGCCGTCCAGCCAGGAGTACCGGATGGACCTCGCCGCGCCCGAGATGGTGCGGGTGGCCAAGGAGGCCTACACCTACGAGTACGAGCTGCAGCTGCGCAAGGAGCAGAACGAGGGCGACCTGGTCAAGGAGCTGGCGGGGCTGCAGGAGACGCTGAGCGCGATCCAGGCCGAGATCGCCGGCTACCAGGCGCGCATGGACACCGCGCTGGAACGGGCCTCGCACCAGGCCAAGGCGCAGGCCAGGCAGCGGCTGGTCGAGGCGGAGTCGTCGGCCAACGCCAACTCGGCGCTCCTGGAGGCGCAGGCGCTGGACATCAGGGCGCTGTCCGCCGCCGAGGCGCCGGAGATCCTCGACTACCGCTTCCAGCAGGACCTGCTGGACAAGCTGGAGTCGGTCTCGGCCAGGCTGCCGCAGGTGGTGCAGGTGGGTGAGCAGACCGACATCGACTTCCTGGCCCTGGCGCAGCAGCTCGTCGGCGGCACGGGGGCGGCGCTGTTCTCGCCCGAGGACATGGCCGCCATCCGCTCCAGGCTCGCCGAGATCGGCGAGCGCGTGCGCGGCAGGGAGGACGAGATCGCCGCCCTGCTCAAGAAGGTGGCGGAAGAAGTGGCGGAGGAGCCGGAGGACGTACCGGCCATCGAGGGTGAGGTCCGATGAGCCGCGAGTTCTCGAAGATCAAGGAGTCTCTGGCCTCCTGGTCCGACATCAGGCAGCTGCTGCGCGGCGGCGAGCAGGGCCAGCTCGTGCCCGTGGTGATCCCCAAGGACCGGCGCGGGTTCGCCTGGGCGTCGCTGCTGTTCCTGGCGCTGTACTTCGCCGGGACGGCGGTCATGGCGAACGATCCCGTCACGACCGTCCTGGCCGTGATCGCGGCGCTGTTCCTGCTGCTCGTCGCGCTGATCTGGATCTGGCGCAAGGCGATCATCGAGATCGAGGAGGGCACCACCGGCGTGCGCAGCCGCTGGGGCGCCATCACCGGCACGCTGCCCCCCGGCCGCCACTACCTGTGGCTGCCGTGGGACCGGGTGGACGCGGTCGTCGACACCTCCACCGAGATCCCGTACTCCGCGCCGATCGTGGCCTGCCCGACGGCCGAGAACGTGCCGCTGAAGTCCATCGAGTTCTTCCTCAAGTTCCGCATCGTGGACCCGGTCGCGTTCGTCAGGACGATCGGCGCGGGCAACTTCGACCTGGTCCTGGCCAGCGCCGTCCAGGACGCCATCAGGCAGCGCAGCCGCAGGGTCAACACCGAACGCGCGTACGACCTGCGCGGCTCCGACGTCGGCGACATGCAGGAGGCGCTCAACCGCCAGCTCGGCCGGTACGGCGTGCGCGTCACCGGCGCCAACATCCCCGACGTGCAGCTGCCCGACCAGTACCAGCAGCACCTGGCGACCCGCGAGAAGGTCGCCAAGGAGCTGTCGGCCTACGAGCGCGAGTGGGAGCTGACCCGCAAGCGCCGCATCGACACCCTGCTCATGGAGATCGAGCGCTCCAAGAAGACCCGCGACGCCCGCGTCGTCGAGGTCAAGGCCGCGCACAACAAGGCGCGCAAGGACGTCGCCCGGATGCTGGAGGAGCAGGAGACCGAGGCCCAGCGGGTGCGCTGGGAGATCGAGGCGCGCGGCAGAGCCGAGCTGACCGCGGCCGAGAACGAGGCCAAGGCGCTGCGCCGGCTGGCCGAGTCGTACCGCGACAACCGGGCCGTGCTGCAGTACGAGCTGGCCCGCAGGCGCCTGGACGTGGGCGCCAAGCTGGCGGAGAGCGCCCCCCAGCCGCTGGTGGTCCGCACCCAGCAGGGCACCGGCGACTCCGCACTGTCCACCCTGCTGCTCGCCCAGTTGCTCCCCCGCATCTCGGCCGGCGGCAACGGCCACGCACCGACCGCATAGGAGAACCCCATGGTGTTCCGCAAGCTGATGGCCGCGTTCGGCGCGGGCGTCGAAGTCGACACGGTCCTGTCGAGCACCGGTGTCCGTCCCGGCGAGCCGCTGCGCGGGGTGGTCAACTTCCGCGGCGGCAACGCCGACTACAAGGTCGAGGGCATCCACCTGGACCTGACCGCGGTGGTCGAGGTGGAGCGCGGCGACGAGGAGTACAAGACGACCTACAGTTTCCTGCGCCGGCAGGTGGCCGGGTCGTTCCAGCTCGCGGCGGGCGCCGAGCACAGCCAGCCGTTCGAGATCCCGATGCCGTGGGAGACGCCGATCAGCGCGATCGGCGGGCACCCGCTGCACGGCATGAAGCTGGGCGTGCAGACCGAGCTGGCGCTGGCCGGCGCGCTCGACAAAGGCGACCTGGACCCGCTGTTCGTCAACCCGCTGCCCGCCCAGGAGTACGTCATCGCCGCGCTCGACCGGCTCGGCTTCGCCTTCAAGAAGGCCGACCTGGAGCGCGGGACGCTGTACGGCTCGACCATGCCGTTCTTCCAGGAGATCGAGTACTACGCGGGCGGGTCGTGGCGGCGCCACTTCAACGAGCTGGAGCTGACGTTCATCGCCGGCCCGCAGCAGATGGACGTGATCCTGGAGGCCGACAAGCGGGGCGGGTTCCTGACCTCCAGCCACGACGCCTACAACCGTTTCACGGTCCGCTACGACGACCACCCGGGCTCGGCGGACCAGGCGTTGCAGCACGGCCTGGAGCAGATGGCGCGCCGGCGCGGCTGGTTCTGACCTCCCGGCGCTACGCGTGGGTCACGGCCAGGAGATGGCCGCTGACGCCGAGCAGCGAAGGCACCGACTCCAGGCGGCGGGCGGCCGCGAGCAGCAGCTCACGCCGCTCGCCGTCGTCGAGCACCCGCGCCGGTGTCGGCGGCAGCACCCGGCGCAGGACGTCCTGGGTGCGCCAGAACTCCAGCCGCCCGCGCCCCTCGCGTGACCGCGTCAGCTCGCCGCCACGCTGGTAGTAGCCGAGAACATCAGGGTCCATGATCGGGAATCCTGTACATGCGCTCGATCCAGGCCCGATAGCGCCAGCCGTTCACCCGGTAGTCGTGGCGGCGGTACTCGCCGAACACCTGACGCTTGAGTTCACGCAGCCGGGCGGCGACGTTCGGCGCCCAGCCGGTCATCGGGTAGCCGCGGTACGACGCTCTCCGCATCCGCAGCCCTTGGAGGGCGGCCAGCGCGAAGCGGGCCGAGGCGACGTGGTCGGGATGGTCATCGCGCCTGGCGTGCGGCGGCGGATCGGGATCGAGCGTGCGCAGCACGTTCGATCCGAACCTGACGTACAGGACGTGCAGCGCGGTGATGACGTCCTCCCTGCTCGCGCAGGGCCCGCCGGGGACGTACACCCGCACGCATGCCCCGCCCTTCCACAGCCGGGTGAGCGCGAAGCGGCCGCCGTCGGCACGCGGGTCGCCGCCGTCGGGCAGCCTGGCGAAGACCAGCCTGACCCGCGGCCTGTCGACGAGGGTGTCCATCGTCAACGGCAGCCTCCCCGCCTTCAGCGGGGTGGAGCGCCACGCGTTGCGCACCCCGGCCAGATAGGCGTAGGCGGCGCGCACGCCGTCCTCCCGGTCGCGGACGTACACGGTCGGGTCGTGCTCGTCGTCGAACCCGGCGGTGCCCTCGCCCGCGGTGAGGTAGACCGTGACCGTCGGCCGCCCCTCGGCGACCGCCCCGTACAGGTCGGGGCTCATGAACAGCAGGTCGTCGTCGGGATGCGCGACAACCTGCAGGAACCGCTCGCCCGGCGACGGCATGTCGGCGACCGCGGCCGCCACCTGCACCGTCACCGGGCAGACGATGAACGCCACGAGCGTCAACGCGAGCAGGCTCGCGCACAGCGCACGTATCCCCTTCATCCCCACCCCCGTGTCGCAGCAAGCGTAGGCATCGGGACGCCCCGAGCACATGAGCTCCAAGGTGGATCTGTTCACTCATTCTCGGGTATGACGTCGTGGCTTTACGTGCGCTGGCAGTCGCATGACGCAGTCGTTAACATGACCTTGGGGACTGACTGATCGTCGGATGCGGGGCGAGCGATGGCACGGTTCACTGCGGCGTCGAAGCGGCTCGCGTCATGGGCGGCCCAGAACGCCGACGGTGCGATCGCGCTCGGCCTGGCGATCGTGGTCGGCGTCCTCGGCGTCATCCCCGACGACGTCTTCGGCAAGAACGGGGTGGACATCCAGCGGCAGCTCGTCAGCTCGTCCACGCTGGTGATCCTGGCGCTGGTGGCGACCGCGCTGCTGCGCGACCGGGTCCGCCAGGCGCCCGTCGAGGAGACGATCACCTCGGGCGCGCTCGCCGACCTGCCGGTACGGCTGGCCCGGCTGGAACAGATCGAGACGCTGGTCACCGGCACCCGCAGGGCCCTCGACTCGCTCCAGCTCGTCAGAGTGCTCGGCAGCCGCCAGGAGATCGCGCAGGCGCACGCCGACGCCCGCAAGGACACCACCCGATGGAGCTTCAAGGGCGGCACCGGCACCTACCTGCGCGCGGTCACGCTGCCCGAGTGCGTCGCCGCCGCCCGCCGGGACAAGCGCCACCTGACGGTCAGGATCGAGGTCATCGACCCGTCCGACGTGGAGGTGTGCGAGACGTACGCGCACTACCGGCGCTCCCTGTCCGACGCCCCCGACGGCACCGGCGAGACGTGGACGACCGACAGGGCCAGGAAGGAGTCCTACGCGACGATCCTGGCCGCGTTCTGGCACCGGCAGCGCTACGGGCTGCTCGACATCGGGGTCGGCCTGTCGTCCACGATGACGACGTTCCGCTGGGACCTGTCGTCCACCCGCCTGATCATGACGGTCGAGGACCCGAACCGGGCGATGACCGCGCTGGCCGACACCTTCTACTACGAGAACTGCGACACCGAGCTGCGGCTCAGCTTCGAGCAGGCGCGCCGGGTGCCGCTGGAGACCTACAAACGGGTGCCGCTCAGCGACGAGCCCACCGTCGAGGAGGTGCAGGAGCTGTTCGAGCGGATCGGGGTGCCGCTGCCCAAGTCGTACGACCTGCGCGACATCGTCGACATCGCCCGCAAGGCGCTGCGTGCCAGGGACCCGTACGCATGAGCTACCCCAGCGTCTACCAGCAGGTCGTCGAGGGACGCGCGCGGACGTGGGCGCTCCGGGCGCTGTCCGGGCCCGGCGTCACGGCCGTGCGCCACCCGCTCGGCTTCGTCTGCCTGCCGCTGGAGCGCGACGGCGGCGAAGGGGTGTGCGTGCACCTGTGGTCCGACTCGCTGCCGCACGCCCGGAGCACCACGTCCCAGATCCACTGCCACAGCTGGGACCTCGTCAGCCACGTCCTGTACGGGCAGGTGCGCAACGTGCACGCGGTCGTCACCGACGCCGGTCGGGACGCCACGCACCGTGTGTTCGAGGTGGTCAGCGCCGCCGACGGCGACCGCATCACGCCCACCCGCCGCACCGTGCGGCACGCGACCGGGCTGGTGGAGTCGTTCGGCCCCGGCGACACCTACACGCTGGCCGCCGACCGCTTCCACAGCAGCGTGGTGCCCGAGGGCGGCGAGGCCGCCACGATCGCGCTCGGACGGGGGCGTCCCGGCAGCCACGACCTGTCGCTCGGGCCGCTCGGCGGGAGCGTCCACCACGTGTGCAGAGAGCCGCTCGACGCCGAGGAGACGGCCCGCGCCGTCCGCCTGATCACCGCCCACCTGACCTGAGGGGTGCCCGATGGATCTGGATCACGCTCGCGCGGTCGCCGTGGAGGCCGCCGAGGCGGCGGGCTCGCTGCTGCTGGAGGGCACGCGGGGCGCGCTCGGCGTCCGGCCCAAGGGCGGGTCCGGGGACGTGGTCACCGACCTGGACCTGGCCTCGGAGAAGCTGCTGGTGGAGCGGATCCTCACGGCGTACCCGTCGCACGCGGTGATCGCGGAGGAGTCGGGGCTGCTGGGGGCGTCCGGCGGGGAGTGGACGTGGCTGGTCGACCCGCTCGACGGCACCAACAACGTGGCGATCGGGCTGCCCGCGTACGTGGTGGGGGTGGCGCTGTGCCGCGCGGGACGTCCGGTGCTGGGCGTGGTGCACGATCCCGTCACCGCCCAGACCTGGTCGGCGATCCGCGGGTGCGGCGCCGTGACGGCGTCCGGGGCGCGGCTGGCGGCGCCGTACCGGCCCTCGCCGCACGGGCCGCTGCTGGCCTGGACCCAGGGGTACGCCGTGGCCAGGGACGACGCGACCGTGCGGGCGCTCAAGGGCACGCTGGAACTCGCGGCGCGGCGGGTGCTGCAGCTGTGGGCGCCGCTGCTGTCGTGGGCGATGCTGGCCAGGGGCGACATCGACGGCATCGTCGGCTACCGGGCGGAGTCGGTGGACCTGCCGGCGGGGGCGCTGATCGCCCAGGAGGCGGGCGTCGAGATCCGCGCCCTGGACGGCGGGGCGTTCGAGGAGAACATCGACGGGACGGCCGAGGACCGCAGTTTCGTGGCCGCCCACCCCCGAGCCCTCCCTCACCTCCTCGACCTCCTCCGCTGACCCGGCCGGGGTTACGTGAGCTTGTACTCGCACGTCCCCTTGCCGGAGGCGACCTGCTTGCCGTCCACGGAGATGCGGCAGGCGGCCGCCTCGAGCCGGCCGTTCGCCGCCTGCGACGAGCCGGCCACGATCGACAGCAGGTGCCCGACCTGGTGTTCGGCGCCGACCACCTCGACCTTGAACGTCTTGGACCACGGCAGGTCCACGCCGCTGGCCGTGCCGTCCTCGTCGGCGACGTACATGATCGGCTGCATCGCCTTGCCCTTGCCGAGCACCTCGAAGGTGACGGTGTGCGTCTGGTTCTCGGCGGGTGCGGACGAGGCAGGCGCCGCGGCCGGAGCGCTGGACGTGGGCGAACCGGAGGTGGCTTCGGGCGCCGCCGCGCCGGAGGAGCCGCACCCGGCGAGCGCGAGGACAAGACCGAAACCGGCAATATAGTGGGATTTGACCATGCCTTTAATCTTCCATGACTCAGGCGTGTGGTCGGCCGCCGGGAGCCGGTCAGGTGGTGGCGACCAGCGCCCAGACGGTGGCGAGGAGGCCGACGACGGCCAGGCCCGCGCCCGTGAGAAGGAAGCGCCGCATGGGCACCTTCACGTCGTGGCGGCGGCAGGACTCGAACCAGAGCAGCGTCGCCAGGGACGCCCACGGGGTGATGACGGGCCCCACGTTGGTGCCCGCCAGCAGGGCCAGGAGCTGGTCCTGGTGGGGGACGACCTGCTGGACCGCCTGGTACGCGGGCAGGTTGTTGATCGCGTTCGACAGCCCCGCGCCGACGGCGGCCGTGCGGTAGGGGTCGTGGTCGCCGCCGATCATCCAGCTCATCAGGTCGGCCAGGCCGTGCCGGCTGAGCGTGGGCACCACCAGGAAGAGGCCCGTCACGAAGATCACCAGCTGCCACGGGACGAGACGCCAGGTCAGCCGGCCGCGCTGGCGGACGAGGAAGGCCAGCACGACGATCAGCGCCGCGGCCGAGGCGGCGACGGCGACGTGCACCTTCAGCAGCAGCGCGACGATGAAGACCACGCAGGCGACGGACGCGGCGGCGAACACGACCCGGTCGGCGACCGGCTCCAGCAGCGGCGGCGTGTAGCGCGCGTCGCGGCGCTGACCCCGGCGCCAGTAGAAGATCCACAGGAACGCCATGGTCACCGCGATCGCGGCGAGCTGCGGCGCCCACATGCGGGCGGCGAACTGCTGCGCGTCGAGGCCCAGCTTGTTCATGGCGAGGAGGTTGGTCAGGTTCGAGACAGGCAGCAGCAGGCTGGCCGTGTTGGCGAGCCAGATCGTGGTCATGGCCAGCGGCAGCGCGGCGATGCGGGCCCTGGGCGCGAGGGCGAGCATGACCGGCGTCAGCAACACCGCAGTCGTATCGAGATTCAGAAAAATCGTGACAAAAGATGCGAAAGCCGTACAAAGCAGGAAGAGGGCGGCGTAGTTACCGCGGCCGAACACCGCCAGCCTGGCGGCGATGACGTCGAAGACCTGGGCCTCCTTGGTCAGCTCCGCCAGCACGATGACGGCCACCAGGAAGATCATCAGCGGCCAGATCGTGTCGAGGCTCTCGGCCGCGTCGCGCAGGGGCAGCGCCCCGGTCGCCACGAACAGGAGACCGAGGGCGAGCAGCCCGATCCTGATCCAGTCGAGCACGCCCAGACGCCGCCACACCCGACGATGATCGCACACAGGCTGCGCGATGCCGATTCCGCGGGGGATACTGGGCGGCATGGCGCGTGACGGCAGGCCGACCGAGATCTTCGTCAGCTACTCCCCCGCCGACACGGCGTGGGCGACCTGGATCGCCTGGGAACTGGAGGCGGCGGGCTACCGGACGATGATCCAGGCGTGGGACTTCGTCCCCGGCACCAACTTCATCGACTTCATGGACCGCGGCGTCAGCGAGGCGCAGCTGGTCGTGGCGGTGCTCTCCCGCAACTACCTGACCTCCCGCTACGGCCGCCTGGAGTGGCAGGCCGCGCTGCGCGCCGACCCCGACAACCCGTCGAACAAGCTGGTCACGATCCGGCTGGAGGACGTCCAGCTCGAAGGGCTGCTGTCCACGATCACCTGGGTCGACCTGCTCGGCGTCACCGACTCGGGCCAGGCCAGGGCGCTGCTGCTGGGCCGCGTCCAGGAGGCGATGGCGGGCCGGGCCAAGCCGGAGGCCGCCCCGGCGTTCCCGTCCGGCTCGGCGGTGCCGCTGCCCGCGCCGACGCTGCCGCCGCCCGCCGAGCGGTCGCGGGCGCGGCGCGCTCCCGTGACCGCGCCGAAGTTCCCCCTGTCGGCGGTCACGGCCCAGCCGCGCGAGTCGCTGAGCGTGCTGCACATCGGCGGCCCCCGGTTCGGACGCGCGCTGCCCGACCCCGGCGAGCCGTTCACCCCCGAGGACATGCAGGCACGCATCTGGGCGGACCTGACGGAGATGTACGACAGGGGGATGCCACGCCCCGACCTGATGGTCGTCAGCGGCGACCTCACCGAGTCGGGCAGTCTCGGGCAGTTCGGGCAGGCGACGCGGTTCCTGACCGACCTGAGGCTGCTGATCGGCCTGGAGCCGCAGCGGCTGGTGATCGTGCCCGGCCCCCGCGACGTGACCAAGGCGGCGGCCAGCGCGTACTTCCTCACCTGCGAGGCCGACGACGTGATCCCGCAGCCGCCGTACTGGCCGAAGTGGCGGCACTTCGCGGGCCTGTTCGGCGAGGTGTACCAGGGGCTGGACGACCGGGTGTTCGACGGCGGCCAGCCGTGGAGCCTGTTCGAGGTGCCCGACCTGAAGGTGGTCGTGGCGGGGCTGAACTCGACGATGGCCATGAGCCACCTGGAGCGCGACGCGTACGCGCTGCTCGGCGAGGCGCAGGCGGCCTGGTTCGCCGAGCGGCTGCGCCCGTACGAGGAGCGCTCGTGGCTGCGGCTGGGCGCGATCGGCCACCCGCCCGCCGCGCTGCACGACGCCCCGGCGTTCCAGCGGCTCCTCGGCCACCGGCTCAACCTGCTCTTCCACGGCGCGGGCGAGGCGGGCGAGGGGGCGGTGGCCGCGCCGCGCTCCGGGCACCACCAGGTCGTCGAGATCACCCCTGCCGGGCTGCGCACCTGGCTGCCGCGGGGCGGCGAGCCCGAGCGCGTCTCGTCCGGCTGGCGGGCCGCGCAGGCCACCTTCGCCGGCGAGGCGCTGCCCGAGCCCGACCCCGCGCCCCAACCGGCCGAGCGCGAGCCGAGCCCCGTCGAGCTGCTGCTCGACCGCATCACCGAGGTGTGCGAGGCCAGGCACGAGCGGGCCAGGATCCGCCGCTTCCCCACGCACCTGGTGGTCACCCACCCCGAGGACGGTTTCGTCCGGCTGACGATGATCGGCGCGCATGTCGGCGAGCTGACGGCCGCCGACACCGACGACTTCGTCCGGCGGGCGCACGCCGCCGACCTGACCGCCGAGCTCGTCTACCAGGGCGGCCCGCCGCCTGCCCGCGCGCTCCGCGACGACCTCATGCGCAGGGGGGTCAGGCTGCGCAGTTTCACCGAGTTCCAGGGCCTGCTGGACCTGTCGGGCTACGTGGCCGAGCAGTCGTCCAGGCTCGTCACCGACCGCCGCTACCCGCCGGAGCTGTACGTCCCGCAGCGCTACCGCGAGCTCGACCGGCCCGGCAACCTGGTCAGGCAGGGGCTGACCGACGAGCTGATGCGCCTGCTGGCGGCCGACCACGGCAGGTTCCTGTTACTGCTCGGCGACTTCGGCCACGGCAAGACCTTCGCCCTGCGCGAGCTGGCCAGGCGCATCCCGGCCGAGCTGCCGCACCTGACACCGATCTTCATCGAGCTGCGGGCGCTGGACAAGGCGCACAGCGTCGACAGCCTGGTGGCCGCCCACCTGGCCGCGCACGGCGAGGAGTTCATCGACCTCAAGGCGTTCCGCTACCTGCTCAGGCAGGGCCGGATCGTGCTGCTGTTCGACGGTTTCGACGAGTTGGTCACCCGGCTCACCTACGACCGGGCGGCCGACCACCTGGCGACGCTGCTGGCCGCGGCCGAGGACAAGGCGAAGATCGTCGTGGCCAGCCGCACCCAGCACTTCAAGTCGCACAGCCAGGTGCTGACCTCGCTCGGTGAGATGGTGGGGGTGCTGCCCCAGCGGCGGGTGCTCAGCGTCGAGGACTTCACGCACGACCAGATCCGCTCGTACCTGGCCAACCGCTTCGACGACGGCCACGAGGCCACGGCGCGCATGTCGCTCATGGAGGGCATCTCCGACCTACTCGCGCTGGCGCAGAACCCGCGCATGCTCAGCTTCATCGCCGACCTCGACGCCGACCGGCTGCGCACGGTGGCGGGAGCCCGCCACACGATCAGCCCGGCCCTGCTGTACGAGGAGATCCTCAGCTCGTGGCTGGCGTTCGAGGAGCGGCGGGCCAAGGTGCCCGGCTCGGCGACCGCGCTGACCACCGACGAGCTGTGGCGGGCGGTGACGGCGCTGGCGCTGCGGCTGTGGGACTCGGGCGAGTCCCTGCTGGGCGTGGACGAGCTGACCGAGATCGCCGAAACGCTCACCGACCTCGCCGCCGGCCAACTGTCACCCGCGCACACGGCGTACGCGATGGGCTCGGGCAGCCTGCTGGTGCGTACCGAGGAGGGCATGTTCGGGTTCATCCACGCCTCGGTGATGGAGTGGCTGATCGCCCGGCACGTCGCGGCGACGCTCGACGCGCCGGTGACGCTGTCGCGCAGGCCGCTGTCGGCGCTGACCGTGGAGTTCCTGTGCGACCTGGCCGACGTCCGGGCGCTGCGGGCGTGGGTGGACGACCCACCCCCGGAGGACGTCGCCCGCGCGAACGCCGTCAAGATCGCGGCCCGGCTGCGCACGCCCGCCCGCGCCGACCTGAGGGGCGCCAACCTGCAGGGCGAGGACCTGTCGGCCAGAGACCTCCAGGAGGTCGACCTGACCGGCGCGGACCTGACCGGCGCGACGCTGGCGGGCACGAACCTGTCCCGCGCGGTCCTGCGCGAGGCCAAGCTCGTCGGCACACGGCTCGACGGGGCCAGGCTGACCGGCGCCGACCTGACCGGAGCCGACCTGTCGGGCGCGCGGCTGGCGCGCACCGACCTGAGCGACATCTCGGCCGAGGGCGCCGTGTGGCACCGGGCCGCGCTGATCAACGTGACGGGCACGCTGCCGCACCTGCCGGGCGCGGCGGTGGTGCCGGGGCAGCCGGTCGAGGTGCAGCTGGCTCCCGCCGCGATCGGCGTGCCGTACGGGTACCACTTCCAGACCAGCCGCCTGCCTGAGCCGATCGCGTACAGCCCCGACGGCTCCACGATCGCGATCGGCAGCGACGACGGCGGCGTGCTGCTGTGCGTCGGCGGCCAGCCGGTGCGGAACCTGCAGGGCCACCGCGGCCGCGTCTACGCCGTCTCCTTCGCCGGGAACGTGCTCGCCACCGGCGCGAGCGACGGCATGGTGATCCTCTGGGACGCGCTCACCGGCGAGCGGCTGCGCACGCTCCCCGGGCACGCCGAGGGCGTCTGGCCGGTGCGGCTCAGCCCCGCGGGCGAGCTGGTCGCGGCGGGCGGCGGCGACGGCGTGGTCCGCGTCTGGGAGACGGCCACCGGGCAGCTCCTGCACCGGCTGTCCGGCCACGAGTCGCCCGTCTACACCGTCTCCTTCGGCCACGCGGCGCTCGTCACCGGCGACGCGGCCGGCGTGGTGCGGGTCTGGCATCTCGCCTCCGGCCAGGTCGCGCACACCCTCGACGGGCACAGAGGAGCGGTCTACCGCACCGTGCACAGCCCCGACGGCGGGCTGCTCGCCACGGGCGACGAGGCGGGAACCGTCCGCGTCTGGGACACCACGTCGTGGAAGCTGCGCCACACCCTGACCGGACACGGCAGCAGCGTCTACTGCGTGGCCTTCTCCCCCGACGGCTCGCTGCTGGCGACCGGCGACACCTCCGGAGCGGTACGCCTGTGGGAGCCGCGCACGGGCACCCCCCGCGGCCTGCACACCACCCACGCGGCGGCCGTCTACCAGGTGACGTTCAGCCCCGACGGGCGCACGCTGGCGACCGGCGACTCCAACGGCGTCGTCCGCGTGCAGGAGGCCGGCGGCACCCGGCGCACCGAGCTGACGGGGCACCGCAGCTCGGTGTGGCCGTTCGCGTTCCATCCCGACGGCGAGCAGCTCGCCACCAGCAGCAACGACGGCACGGTCCGGCTGTGGGACACCTCCTCCGGCAAGTGCCAGCGGGTGCTGCGCGGGCACGGCAGGCGGATCTCCTCCGTCAGGTTCAGCGCCGACGGCTCGATGCTGGCGACCAGCGGCAACGACGGCGTGGTGCGGGTGTGGGAGCCGCGCACCGGCCGCCGCCTGCGCGAGTTCACCGGCACCGCCGACCGGCTCATCTCGGCGCTGTTCTCACCGGCTGGGCCGGTGCTGGCCACCTCCAGCAACGACGGCGGCGTGCACTTCTGGAACGCCTCGACGGGCGACTACGAGCGCGAACTCGACGCCGACACCGACCACGTGTGGGCCGAGGCGTTCAGCCCCGACGGGGAGATGCTGGCCACGGCCAACGACGACGACAGCGTCCGGATCTGGTACCGGCCGACCAGCCGGCTGGTGAGCAACCTGGCCGACCACCGCGGCAGGGTCCGCTCGATCGCCTTCAGCCCCGACGGCCGGTACGTCGCGACGGGCTGCGACGACCGGCTCGTCCGCATCTGGCACGTCGAATCGGGCGGCCGGATCGCGACCCTGGAGGGGCACACCGACCGGGTCTACTCGGTCGTCTTCTCCCCGTCCGGCCGATACCTGGCCAGCGCCAGCAGCGACGGGCGGGCCCTGGTGTGGGAGCTGCGTCCCGGCCAGCCCTGGCAGCCACGCCTGATGCACACGCTCGACAAGCACGCCGGACGGCTGTGGAGCGTCGCCTTCGACCGCACCGGCGAGCGCCTGGCGACAGGCGGCGACGACCTCACCGTCCGGGTGTGGGGCACCGAGAGCGGCGAGCTGCTGCACACGCACACGGGCCACACCCGCCGGGTCTGGTCGGTCGCCTACAGCCCCGTCTCCGACCTGCTGGCGAGCGCGGGCGACGACGGCACGGTGATCCTCTGGGACGGCGACACCCGCCTGGCGACGCTCCTGGGCCTGCCGGAGGGGTGGGCGGCGCTGGCACCCGACGGCCGCTACAAGGTGCAGGGCGAGGTGGCGGGCCAGTTCTGGCACGTCATCGGAATGTCGAGGTTCGAGCTCGGCGAGCTGGACCCGCACCTGCCGGGAGTGCGGCAGGTAGCCCTCGACGCCCCCTTCTGAGACAGGGCGCCCCTCAGCGGGCCTCGACGGCCCGCCACTGCCCGCGCTCGTGCCCCTCGACGGCCCGCCATGCCCCGCGCTCGTGCCCCTCGGCGGGCCTCTGCTCGTTGTGGCCGCTAGCCGAGCGAGGCTCGCCGGACGAGGTCCTGCCACACGGCGTCGACGCGGGCCTCCAGGTCTTCCAGGCTCCCCTCGTTGGGGATCACGACGTCGGCGACGCTGAGGCGTTCCTCGCGGCCGGCCTGGGCGGCGATGCGGGCCTTGGCGTCCTGCTCCGGCATGCCCCGGTGCTCGGCGAGGCGGGCGATGCGGACCTCGTCGGAGGCGTCGACGACGATCACCACGTCGTACATGGGAGCCAGGTTGTTCTCCGCGAGCAGCGGCACGTCGTACACCACGATCGCGTCGTCGGCCGCCTGCGCCTGAAGGGCGGCCACCCGCTCCCCCACGAGCGGGTGGACGATGGCGTTGAGCGCGGCGAGCCTGTCGGGGTCGGCGAACACGATGCCGCCCAGTTTCTCCCGGTTCAGGGAGCCGTCGGGGTGGAGGACGCCGTCGCCGAAGGTCGCCACCACCCGGGCCAGGCCGGGGGTGCCGGGCTCCACCACCTCACGGGCGATCTTGTCGGCGTCGATCACGACGGCGCCTCGGGCCGCGAGCCGCCTGGACACCTCACTCTTGCCCGACCCGATACCGCCCGTGAGTCCGATCGTCAGCACACCGAAAGCCTATCGGCGGGCAATCCCGCCCACTACCGCCCATCACGACGCTGGGGAGGCACATGCGCCTGTGCCTGGTCAGCGCCGCAGGTGGACCAGGGTGAGGTGGTCGTCCATGCGCTCCCTGTGCGTCTCGCGGTAGCCGAGGCGGCGGTAGAGACGCAGGTTCCCATCGGACAGATGGCCGGTGAACAGGTCGAACGCGGCGGCCTCCGGCACCAGCTCGTGCAGGGCGGTCAGCAGCGCCATGGCGACGCCTCTGCCCTGCCGGTCGGGGGCGACCACCAGCCGCCCGACCAGGCAGGTGGTGCCGGACAGCTGGCCCCTGACGGCTCCCACCACCCGCCCCCCGTCGACCGCCTTGAGCACGGTCGCCGACACGATGGCCGCGCGGACCTGCTCCAGGGACTCGACGAGCGGCGGGATGAACGGGTCTCCATAGAGCTGGGCCTCGGTCACGTAGGCAGCTCTCTGCACGGTGAGGATCTCACCCGCGTCGGACGCCATCGCCCGCTCGATGTCCACCGCAGCACCCTACTTCACGCATTCACGGCGAGTCCCCCGAAGAACGTCCTGATGCTGCCGATCAGCGACCCCGGCGCGGCCATCGCGACCATGTGGCTGGGCGAGTGCTCCCCCGCCCAGTGCGTGATCGTGTTCCCCCGCTCGGCGATCCGGCGCATCAGCGGGGACCCGCCGTGCGAGACGCCGGTCGGCACGTCGGTCTGGTCGATCGGCATGCCGGCCGCGCCCTCGTAGTACGTCCAGGACGACGAGCCGCCCGTCCCGGTCAGCCAGTACAGGGTGGCGTTGGTGAGCACCAGGTCGCGCTCGATCGGCTCGGCCACCTCACCCTCGGGCCAGCCGTCGAACTCCTTGAACCGTTCGACGAGGTAGGCGAGCTGGGCCACGGGCGAGTCGGTGAAGCCGAAGGCGAGTGTCTGCGGCCGGTTGGCGAGGTATGGGCCGTAGCCGCTGCCTCCGGCGAACAACTCGGCCAGCCTCTCCAGCCCGGCCCGTTCCTCCTCCGTGGCTCCGTCCAACTCGGCGGGGTCGCCCGTGGGGACGCCCAGCCCGGCCGTGATGTGCGAGCCGACCACGTGCTCGCTGTCGAGGACGGCGAGCTGCGGCGTGACCAGCGCGCCCGCGTCGTTGCCGTGTGCGCCGTAGCGCCGGTAGCCCAGTCGGCCCATCAGCTCGGCCCAGGTGCGGGCGACGCGGGCGATGTTCCATGGACGCTCGTCGGCGGGTTCGGGGAACGGTGAGAAGCCGAAGCCGGGCAGCGAGGGCGCGACGACGTGGAAGGCGGTGGCGGGGTCGAGGCCGTGGGCACGCGGGTCGGTGAGCGGCCCGATCACCGCGAGGTACTCGGCGATAGAACTGGGCCAGCTGTGCGTCATGATCAGCGGGAGGGCGCCGGGCTCGGGCGACCTGACATGCAGGAAGTGCACGCTCTGGCCGTCGATCTCGGTGGTGAACTGCGCAAACGCGTTGAGCTTCGCCTCCTGTGCCCGCCAGTCGAAGCCGTCGGCCCAGTACGCGGCCAGCTCGCGCAGGTAGCCGACGGGGACACCCCGGCGCCATCCGCCTCCGGGCAGTTGCCGGGGCCAGCGGGTGCGGCTCAGCCGGTCTTTCAGGTCGTCGAGGTCGGCCTGCGGGACGTCGATCCGAAAAGGCGTGATGTCGTTCATGTCGGAAACCCTAGAAGGCATTACGGAAAGATTCGTTCCGCAATACGCAGTCGGCCTCTCGCTCTCGCCGCTTCCGGTACGCAGAGACCAAGCGATCAGCAGAACGAACGTGCCCACCTGCAGCGACGGCGACAGACCGGCCATGACGTCGACCGGACTGACGTAGCCCAGCGGGATTCGCAGGAGCGACTCGGCGAGCAGGCCCACGCCCCGCGGGCTCGCACGCCCAGCACGCGTCCGCACATGGAAAGGCCCCGCACGGTCGCCCGTGCGGGGCCTATCTCAGGTACTACTTACTCAGAGCCTCAGCTCTGGCCGCCCGCGAGCTTCTCGCGGAGCGCGGCGAGCGCCTCGTCAGAGGCGAGCGCGCCGCTGGCCGGAGCCGACGACGAGGAGCTGTTCGAGGGAGCCTGAGTCTCGCCGCTGTAGGACGAGGGAGCAGCCTCGCCCGCCTCGGCCTCGGCCTTGCGGGCCTCCTCGATCTGCTTCCTGTGCGCCTCGAAGCGAGTCTGGGCCTCGGCGTACTGCCGCTCCCACTCCTCGCGCTGCTTGTCGAAGCCCTCGAGCCACTCCCCTGTCTCGGGGTCGAAGCCCTCGGGGTAGATGTAGTTGCCCTGGTCGTCATAGGTGGCGGCCATGCCGTACAGGGTCGGGTCGAACTCGACTTCGGTGCCGACACCCTCGTTCGCCTGCTTCAGCGAGAGGCTGATGCGGCGACGGTCGAGGTCGATGTCGATGATCTTCACGAAGATCTCGTCGCCGACCTGGACGACCTGCTCCGGAATCTCCACGTGACGCTCGGCCAGCTCGGAGATGTGGACCAGGCCCTCGATGCCCTCCTCGACCCGGACGAACGCGCCGAACGGCACCAGCTTGGTGACGCGACCCGGCACGACCTGGCCGATCTGGTGGGTGCGGGCGAACTGCTGCCACGGGTCTTCCTGGGTCGCCTTGAGCGACAGGGAGACGCGCTCGCGCTCCATGTCGACGTCGAGGACCTCGACCGTGACCTCCTGGCCGACCTCGACCACCTCGGAGGGGTGGTCGATGTGCTTCCAGGACAGCTCGGACACGTGGACCAGACCGTCGACGCCGCCGAGGTCGACGAACGCGCCGAAGTTGACGATCGACGAGACGACGCCCTTGCGGACCTGGCCCTTCTGGAGGGTGTTGAGGAACGTCTGGCGAACCTCGGACTGGGTCTGCTCGAGCCAGGCGCGGCGCGACAGGACCACGTTGTTGCGGTTCTTGTCGAGTTCGATGATCTTCGCCTCGAGCTCGCGGCCGACGTACGGCTGCAGGTCGCGAACGCGTCGCATCTCGACCAAGGACGCCGGAAGGAAGCCACGGAGGCCGATGTCGAGGATGAGACCACCCTTGACGACCTCGATGACGGTGCCGGTGACGATGCCGTCCTCGTCCTTGATCTTCTCGATCGTGCCCCAGGCGCGCTCGTACTGAGCACGCTTCTTGGACAGGATCAGGCGGCCCTCTTTGTCCTCCTTCTGGAGAACCAGGGCTTCGACGTGCTCGCCGACCTCCACGACGTCAGCAGGGTCGACATCGTGCTTGATCGAAAGCTCGCGCGAGGGGATGACACCCTCGGTCTTGTAGCCGATATCGAGAAGGACCTCGTCTCGATCGACCTTGACGACGGTGCCCTCGACGATGTCGCCGTCGTTGAAGTACTTGATGGTCTCGTCGATCGCGGCGAGGAAGGCTTCCTCGGACCCGATGTCGTTGACCGCTACCTGCGGGGTGCTCGAGGTGGCCTCAGTGCTGGACGTCATGTGTGGAATTGCTCCGAACGCGGACAGGATGTCGATGTGGCGGACGCGCGGCAGGCCCTCTTCCGCATCAAGCCGAGGAATTACGACATCGACGTGACCGAGCGCGAGCCCGCTCCGTCTGAGGCGCGCGCGAGCCCACAGCGCAGCGATCAGCATATGAGACATGGGCCACGGGGTCAATCCAGGCGACACGACGCACCGGGTTAGTACGCGTTGACCTGTGGTCTCCGCTTGGGGGTGATTTTACCCTGAAGTTTCTCGGGGATGGAGATCCGGGCCGGGTCGCCGTCGGAGACATAGCGCTCCTCGGGGTGCTTGTTCAGCCATTCCAGCCAGTACTGGGAGCACCACTTGCGGCATTCGCCCTTTTTGCCATTGCTCTGGATCCGCTGGATGGCGAGCGGGTCGAAAGCTTTCGCGAAGGGCGAGAGGGAGGGCTCCGCTCCCGCCAGGAAGACCCCGTCGAAGTCGTACGAGGTGCCGTCCCAGGTGCCGCGGCGGGCCAGCTTCCGCGGGTGCGGCTCCGCTCCGAACGGCAGCGCCATGGTCTTGGCGGGCCCCGCGCCGAGCTTGACCAGCAGCCGGTCGAGCCTGACGATCTGCTCGCGGACCCGCTTCTTCGGCAGTACCGACAGGCTGGGGTGCGACCAGGTGTGGTTGGCCACCTCGAAGCCGTGGTCGACCAGCCACTTCACGGCGGCGACCTGCTGGTCGCGCTCGCGCAGCCCGAACGGGTCACGATTGACCCAGAAAGTGGCCACGGGCCGGAACGACGGGTACTTCCTGGCCACGTCGAGGACGATGCCGGCCGCCGTGTCGGGCTTGGGCTGCCCGTTCGCGTCGAGCGCGAAGTGGCTCGGGTGCCCGTCGTCGAACGTGAGCACGACGGGGAAGCGGCCCGCGGGCACCGGCATGGCGCCGGTGACGAACTCCTTGGCGGTGACGGGCACGTACCCCTGCCTGGCGAGCTTCTCCAGTTCCTGCCTGACCTGCGAGGGAGTCCGGTCGATGGAGGCCAGCCGCTTCTTCAGGATCCGGTGGTACATCAGCACCGGCACCATGCCGAGTTCGTTCGCCTTGACCTGCTTGGCGAACTCGGGGGTGGCCTCCACGCCTGGCGGCTCGCTCGCCACCGGGGTGGGCTCGCCCGGCGGGCTCTGCTCCGCCCTGGACGCGGCCTGCCGCCCGGACGGGCCGTCGCCCTCGCCGTCGGACGGCAGCAGGCTTAAGCCGATGATCGCCACCACGACGACGACCACGTTGGCGACGCCGATGATCCGCGTGAGAGACGCTGGTATCCGCACAGAACTCCCGTGCCCATCGGGGAAACCGACTTTCAGCCTAGTCCAAAATGATCGCATGGAACGATTCACGCGATGTCGGACTGCCCCGCCGCGTGCGTGTCAACGGCCGGGGCGCAGCCGCCCGGTCAGTGCCCGGCGTCCTCCCAGGTGCGGCCGGTTCCCACGGAGACCTCCAGCGGCACCCGCAGCTGGTAGGCGGCGTTCATCTGGTCGCGCACGAGCTGCGTGAGCTGCTCCAGCTCGCCCGGCGCCACCTCGAACACCAGCTCGTCGTGGACCTGCAGGAGCATCCGGGACGCCAGCCCCTCCTCGCCCAGCGCCCGGCGGACGTTGAGCATGGCGACCTTGATGATGTCGGCCGCCGACCCCTGGATCGGCGCGTTGAGCGCCATCCGCTCGGCCATCTCGCGGCGCTGCCGGTTGTCGCTGGTCAGGTCGGGCAGGTAGCGGCGGCGGCCCATGATGGTCTCGGTGTAGCCGTCGTTGCGCGCCTGCCGGACGATGTCCTGCAGGAAGTCGCGGACGCCGCCGAACTCCTGGAAGTACTCCTCCTTCAGCGCCCGCGCCTCGGCCACCGGGATGTTGAGCTGCCCGGACAGCCCGAAGTCGGACAGGCCGTAGGCCAGGCCGTAGTTCATCGCCTTGATGCGGGCCCGCAGCTCGCCGTCGATCTGCTCGGGCGGCAGGTCGAACACCCTGGCCGCGGTCGCCTGGTGGAAGTCGTGCCCGGACTCGAACGCCGCGATCAGCGACTCGTCGCCCGACAGGTGGGCCATGATGCGCAGCTCGATCTGGCTGTAGTCGGCGGTGAGCAGCGTTTCGTAACCCTCGCCGACGACGAAGCCCTGCCGGATGCGGCGGCCCTCGGCGGTGCGGATCGGGATGTTCTGCAGGTTGGGCTTCTCGGAGGACAGCCGACCGGTGGCGGCGATGATCTGGTTGAAGGTGGTGTGGATGCGCTGGTCGTCGGCGATCTCCTTGATCAGGCCCTCGACGGTGGTGCGCAGCTTGGTCTGGTCGCGGTGCCGCAGCATGATCGTCGGCAGCTCGTGGTCGGTCTGGGTGGCGAGCCAGGCGAGCTGGTCGGCGTCGGTGCTGTAGCCGGTCTTGATCTTCTTGGTCTTCGGCAGGTTGAGCCGGACGAAGAGGATCTCCTGCAGCTGCTTGGGCGAGCCCAGGTTGAACTGCTCGCCGACCACCCGGTGCGCCTCTCCGACCGCGTGCTTGACCGCGGCGCCGAACTCGGCCTCCAGCCCGGCGAAGTACGCACCGTCGACCGCGATGCCCGCCCGCTCCAACTCGGCCAGCACGGTCAGCAGCGGCAGCTCCACGTCGGTCAGCAGCTGGGTGCCGCCCCGGCCCGACAGGTAGGTCTCGAGCGCCTCGGCCAGCTCGCGCACCACGTGCGCGCGCAGCGCGAGCTCCTTGGCCGGCGCGTCGTCGTCGTCGCCGAACAGCGCCGCCTGGCCGTTGGACTCCTCCTCCGCCCGCAGGTCGCGGTGGAGGTAGCGCCTGGCCAGGTCTTCCAGCGCGAACGTGCGCTGGCCCGGCATCGCCAGGTAGGCCGCCAGCGCCGTGTCGCACGTCAGGCCCCTGAGCGCCATGCCCTGGGCCCACAGGGCCAGGATGGGCCCCTTGGCGTCGTGGACGGCCTTGGGCCTGCTCTCGTCGGCCAGCCAGGCCCGCAGCGCCGTCTCGTCGGCCTCGGTGAGCTTGACCGGGTCGATGTGGGCGGCCGTGCCGTCGGGCGAGGCGATGGCGATGGCGTCGACGCGGCCGGTGCCGCTGCCGTACACGCCCTTGAAGGCGACGCCCGCGCGGCCCTCGGGCAGGGCCGACAGCCAGCCCGCGACCCGGTCGGGGCCGAGGATCACGGTCTCGACCTCGAAGCCCTGCTCGGGCTCCTGCTCGCCGGCGCCCAGCGTCTTGAAGACGCGCTCGCGCAGCTCACCGCGGATCTGCAGGGTGTCGAAGAGCTTGTTGACCTCCTCGCGCTCCCAGGCGCCCTGCGTGAGCCCGGCCGGCTCGACGTCGAGCGGGACGTCGCGGAGCAGCTCGGTGAGCCTGCGGTTCATCAGCACCTGCGCCACGTGCTCGCGCAGCTTGTCGCCGACCTTGCCCTTGACCTCGTCGACCCGGTCGACCAGGGCGGTGAGGGAGCCGAACTCGCGCACCCACTTGGCGGCGGTCTTCTCCCCCACGCTGGGGATGCTGAGCAGGTTGTCGCTGGGGTCGCCGCGCAGCGCGGCGAAGTCGGGATACTGCGCCGGGGACAGACCGTACTTCTCCTCGACGGCCTCGGGCGTGAACCGGGTCATGTCACTGATGCCGCGGCGCGTCATCAGGACCGTGACCTGCTCGTTGACCAACTGGAGCGCGTCGCGGTCGCCGGTGACGATCAGCACGTTCATGCCCTCGGCGGACGCGCGGGTGGCCAGCGTGGCGATCAGGTCGTCGGCCTCGAAGCCGGCCTTGGACAGGCGCGGGACGCGCAGCGTGTCGAGCAGCTCGAAGATGAGCTGCATCTGGCCGCGGAAGTCTTCGGGCGTCTCGCTCCTGTTGGCCTTGTACTCGGCGTACTCCTCGTGCCGGAACGTCGGCTCCGACCGGTCGAAGGCGACCGCCACGTGGGTGGGCCGCTCGTCGCGAAGGATGTTGGTCAACATCGAGGTGAACCCGTAGACCGCCTCGGTGTGCTGCCCGTCGGTGGTCATCAGGTTGGCGTCCTTGAGCGCGTAGAACGCTCGATAGGCAAGGGAATGCCCATCGAGCAGCAGCAGACACGGGCGCTCAGGGGTCACGTCACTCTTCGGCACACCCGCAGCCTAGTCTGCGACTGCGACAGAAAACCCGAGCTCGGAAGACTGGAGGCGTCCCCTTGACGCAGACCAACCCCGCGACCGGCCCCGCGACCGACACGGCGGGCGACACTGCGGCCGACACCGCGGCCGAGTTCGCCGCCTACGGCGCGATGCACGAGGGCACGCTGGCCCACCGGATGGGCATCGAGTTCGTCGAGGCGAGCGCGGAGCGCGTCGTGGGCCGCATGCCGGTGGCGGGCAACACCCAGCCGTACGGCCTGCTGCACGGCGGCGCCTCCGCGGTGCTCGCCGAGACTCTGGGGTCCGTCGGCGCGGCCATCCACGCCGGTCCGGACCGCATCGCCGTGGGCATCGAGATCAACGCGACCCACCACCGCTCGGCCACCTCCGGTCATGTGACGGGCGTCGCGACGCGGCTGCATGGCGGCCGGTCGCTGGCCACGTACGACATCGAGATCACCGATGACCAGGGACGACGCGTGTGCACCTCGCGCCTCACCTGCATGTTGCGCGACCGCTGAGGGAATCCACCCTTTGCACACCAGCCCCGCGGGTCGCTACGGTTGACCCAGCAGAGCCCGCGGGGGAGGCTGAGTAGAAAACGGTGAGGCCGGGGAAGCCTCGCATGGTCCCAAAGGTCTACCCCCGTCGGGCTCGTTCTCATTTCTGGGCAATCGTTACCCAGCAGCGCCCCACCATTGCCAGGCGTATACGTGGATTTAGCCCCTGACCTGGCTTCTTGTTGCTCACGCCCGTGACACACACGTGTCACTAATTGGTGACGAACGATACTGAACCGGGCGATCGCGGAATAAGCTCCCGCCCAAGCATCCCAGTCGTGCCTGCGATGCCCGCGTGTCGAGAGGGAGGGGCCACGAACCCCGCCTTGACCTACCTGAGGGAGCACCATTGCGCAGAGCCGTGATCGCGTTCACGGCCTTTCTGGGTGGACTCATCTTCCTGCTCGCCGGTGCCGCCCACGCGGCGGCGCCCGACCAGGGCCTGAGAGGGACACTCAAACTCCAAGGCCAGCCAGTGAACGGCGTGAAAATCGTCGTGACCACCGAGGATGGAAAACCCGTCAAGGAGGTCACAAGTAACGCCCAGGGCGCATGGGAGGTCCCGGTCGACAAACCGGGAAAGTACAAGGTCACCCTTGATGTCAAGACGCTTCCGCAAAACGCCGACGTCCGCGGGGGCAGCAACGTCAGAACGCCGACGGTGTTCGCGGGCAACATGATGACAGTGCTGTTCGCGTTGCAGCCCAAGGGCGCCGCGGGGCAGCCTCAGGATCAGGGCGCCGAGGAGAGCCCGTTCTGGGACCAGGCGGCCCAGCTCACCTTCGAGGGCCTGAATCTCGGCCTGATCATCGCGCTCGCCGCGCTCGGCCTCTCCCTCATCTACGGCACCACCGGGCTCACCAACTTCGCCCATGGCGAGCTCGTCACGCTCGGCGCCATCCTCGCCTACGCCTTCAACGTCGGCATCGGGCTGCACCTCATCCCCGCCGCCGTGATCGCGGTCGTCCTGGCCGGTGGGCTCGGCTACGCGCAGGACCGCTTCTTCTGGGGGCAGCTCCGCAGGCGCGGCACCGGCACCATCGCCATGATGATCATCTCGATCGGCGTGGCGCTCTTCATGAGGTACGTCTTCCTCATCCTGTTCGGCGGCCAGAACGAGGCCTACGCGCAGTACACCGCGCAGCCGGGCGTCCAGATCGGGCCCATCTCCGCCGCCCCGAAGAACTTCGTCGCGATGGCCATCGAGCTGGTCGTCCTCATCGTCGTCGGCGTCGCGCTGCTGCGCACCCGCACCGGTAAGGCCGCCCGCGCCGTCGCCGACAATCCCGCGCTCGCGGCCTCGTCCGGCATCAACGTCGACCGGGTCATCAGGATCATCTGGACCACCGGCGGCGCCATCGCCGCACTGGCCGGGATCATGCTGGGGCTGTCGCAGAACCTCAAGTACACGATGGGCCAGGACATCCTGCTGCTCATCTTCGCCGGAGTCACGCTCGGCGGCCTCGGCACCGCGTTCGGCGCGCTCGTCGGCTCGCTCGTCGTCGGCCTGTTCATCCAGGTCTCCACGCTCTGGGTGCCCCCGGAGCTCAAGAGCGTCGGCGCGCTCGCCGTACTCATCATCGTGCTCCTCGTCCGGCCGCAGGGCATCCTCGGCCGCCGCGAGCGGATCGGCTGACCGGGGAGGCTCACATGGACTGGCTCACGATCTTCACCACCACCGTCAAGGCCGCGATCGGCGTCGAGACGGTGCTCTACGGACTCGCCGCCATCGGCATCAACATCCACTTCGGATACACCGGCCTGCTCAACTTCGGCCAGGCGGCCTTCATGGGCGTCGCGGGATACGGCCTCGCCGTCACGGTCACCGTGATCGGCCTGCCGTTCTGGATAGGCATCGGCGTCGGCATCCTCGCCGCCGTCCTGCTCGCCCTGCTGCTCGGCGCCCCGACCCTCCGGTTGCGCGCCGACTACCTGGCCATCGTCACGATCGCCGCCGCCGAGATCGTCCGGCTCGTCTTCCGCTCCGTGGCGTTCAAGGACGTCTTCGGCGGCTCCGACGGCCAGCGCGGCTTCTCCGACGGCTTCTACGCGCTCAACCCCTTCCCCGACGGGGAGTACGGCATCGGCCCGATCACCTTCAACTACCGGCTGCTGTGGGTGCTGCTGGTCGGCTGGATCCTGGTCGGCATCTCCTGCGGCGTCGTCTACCTGCTGATGAAGAGCCCGTGGGGACGCGTGCTCAAGGCCATCCGCGAGGACGAGGACGCCGTGCGCAGCCTCGGCAAGAACGTCTTCTCGTACAAGATGCAGTCGCTGATCCTCGGCGGCGTCATCGGCTGCCTCGGCGGCTTCGTCTACGGGCTGGCCTTCGCCTCGGTGCAGCCCGACATCTTCGGCACGGAGACCACCTTCTTCGCCTACACGATCGTCATCCTCGGCGGCGCCGCCCGGGTGCTGGGGCCCGTCATCGGCTCGATGATCTTCTGGGTGCTGCTGGTGCTGGTCAACGGCATCCTCAGCGAGGCGGTCCAGGCGGGATACATCCCGTTCATGACCTCCATCCAGGTTGGTCCCGTTCGTTACATCCTGGTGGGTCTCGGCCTGATCCTGTTGCTCGTCTTCCGGCCACAGGGCATCTTCGGTGACAAGAGGGAGATAGCAATCGATGCGCGCTGAAACCACCACCAGCGAGCGGAAGGCGGCGGCGCTGGCCGCCTTCAAGGAGCTCGAACGCGAACCCGGCGTCCCCAAGCCCGACCCGATCCTGGTCGTCGACAACGTGGTGCGCCGCTTCGGCGGCCTCACCGCCGTCGAGGTGCAGCACGTCGAGATCCAGCGCGGCTCCATCACCGCGCTGATCGGGCCCAACGGCGCCGGCAAGACCACCTTCTTCAACCAGCTCACCGGCTTCGACACCGCCGACTCCGGCCAGTGGACCTTCAACGGGCGCAGCATGAGCGGTGTCCCGCCGCACAAGGTCGCCAGACTCGGCATGGTCCGCACCTTCCAGCTCACCAAGGCGCTGTCGCGCCTGTCGGTGATGGAGAACATGCGCCTGGGCGCCCAGCAGCAGAAGGGCGAGAGCTTCTGGCGCGCGCTCGTCCCGGCCCTGTGGCGCGAGCAGGAGGACGCCATCAGCGAGCGCGCCGAGGAGCTGCTGGCCCGCTTCAAGCTCGACGCCAAGCGCGACGACTTCGCCGGGTCGCTCTCCGGAGGCCAGCGCAAGCTGCTGGAGATGGCCCGCGCGCTGATGGTCCAGCCCGAGCTGGTCATGCTGGACGAGCCCATGGCGGGCGTCAACCCGGCGCTCACCCAGTCGCTGCTCGGCCACGTCAAGGACCTGCGCGAGCAGGGCATGACCGTGCTGTTCGTCGAGCACGACATGGACATGGTCCGCGACATCAGCGACTGGGTGATCGTCATGGCCCAGGGCGCCGTCATCGCCGAGGGGCCACCCGACACGATCATGTCCGACCCCCGCGTCATCGACGCCTACCTGGGCGCCCACCACGACGCCCCGCTGTCGGACACCGAGCTCGAAGCCCAGCTCCACGAGGCCGAGGCGGCGCTCGAGGCCGAGATCGAGGAGGAGACGCAGAAGTGAACGCCGTCCCCGAGTCCGCCCCTGAGTCCGTGACTGAGTCCAAGGCGGCGGTCACCGACCGCAGCGCGCACCTCGACGGCGCCGAGCAGGCCGTGCTGCGGTGCGACGAGCTGATCGCCGGGTACCTGCCCGGCGTCAACATCCTCAACGGCTCCGACCTCTACGTCCGCGAGGGCGAGCTGATCGGCATCATCGGCCCCAACGGCGCGGGCAAGTCCACGCTGCTCAAGGCCATGTTCGGGCTCGTCAACATCCGCAGCGGCACGGTGGTGCTCAAGGGCGAGAACATCACCAACATGAAGGCGCACGCGCTGGTCTCGCGCGGCGTCGGCTACGTCCCGCAGACCAACAACGTCTTCCCCAGCCTCACCATCGAGGAGAACCTGGAGATGGGCGCCTTCCAGGTGCCCGGCAAGTTCAAGGAGCGCTTCGAGTTCGTCGCCGAGCTGTTCCCCGCGCTCAAGGAGCGGCGCAAGCAGCGTGCCGGCTCCCTGTCGGGCGGCGAGCGGCAGATGGTGGCGATGGCCAGGGCGCTGATGACCGAGCCGTCGGTGCTGCTGCTGGACGAGCCGTCGGCGGGCCTGTCGCCCAAGTTGCAGGACCTGGTGTTCATCCAGGCCCAGCAGATCAACAAGGCGGGCGTCACCGTGATCATGGTGGAGCAGAACGCCCGGCGCTGTCTGCAGATCTGCCACCGCGGCTACGTCCTCGACCAGGGCCGTAACGCCTACACGGGCACCGGCCGCCAGCTCGCCAACGACCCCAAGGTCATCGAGCTGTACTTGGGCACGCTCGCCAAGGCGTGATATTTAGCGATTTCGAGACGGAGAAGGGGCTCCCCGCGGGCCCCTTCTCCGCTCTTTAATGGGCAATGTGCGACGTTTAGCGGCATTAGCCATCATCTTGCCCATCCTCGTCGGCTGCCAGGACACAGCGGCCTCGGCCGCGAGGTACAGCACGGGCGGCGATCCCACCGACGATCCCTGCGCCCGCGTCGTCTCCGCCATCGGCTACGCCAACCTGATGCTCAAGCCGAAGGGCCAGGAGGACGGCCAGTACATCGAGGACGCCGTGCTCGGCCGGCTCGCCGAGCTGCGCGGCATCACCCTCCAGTTCGGCGACCGGCTGCCCGACTCCCTCGCACCGGCCGTGCAGACCGTCAAGACCACCACCGCGGGCCTGTCCAAGGCCGACATCCCGCACGACCGGCAGGTGGCCCTGCTCAAGGAGTACCGGGTCGCGGCCGACCAGATCGTCGCGGGCTGCAGCTAGCTCCTGACCCGCCTCAGACGCGGTCGGCGGCGATGAGCAGGTACTGGAAGCTGCCGTTGTTGTAGGCGTCGAGGAAGGGCTGCTCGATGCCGGTCGCGAGAGAGGTCCTGGCCCGCAGCTCCCAGTAGGGGATGGTGGCGGCCGTGAGGTCCACGACGCTGATGGGGACGAGGCGGTTGGCGGCCATCTCCCTGAAATAGGTGCTGCGCGGGTGGATGTCGCAGATGTAGTGGGCGTTGATCTGGCTGATGGCCCTGGACGGCAGGCCGTAGGCGTCGTTGTAGCAGCCGGTGATGCACACGTACCGGCCGCCGCGGCGCAGCAGCCGGGCGTGTTCGGCGAACAGGAGACCGAGTTCGACGTACATCGTGCTCTCGTTGTTCCAGATCGCCTGGAAGGAGCCCGTCTCGAAGCCGGTGTCGAGCATGTTGCGGAAGTGGAAACGGACCTTGTCGTCCACGCCGCGCAGCCTGGCCTGCTCGTTGGCGAAGGCGACCTGCGACTCGGAGATGGACACGCCGTCCACGTGACAGCCGAAGCGCAGGTTGGCGACGATGCTGGAGCCGCCGCGGCCCGAGCCGGCGTCCATGATCCGGTGCTCGGGCTTCAGGGGGCCGAGCTGACTCAGCAGGAACTCGGTCTGCGCGGACTCCAGCCGGTGCAGCTCCCTGGTGACGCGCTCCTCACGGCTGCCCTCGGGGCCTTCCAGGACCGACCAGTCGACCTCGCCGATGCCGTAATGATGGTGGTAGATGCCGTCGACCTCGCCCAGGCGCAGGTTGACCGGGTTCTTCTCGGCGTTCCAGTAGTCGGCGACAGAGCGCTGGTAGAGGCTGCTGAGGACGGGAGAGTCTTGGATCGCGGTCACCTGTGGCATTCCTTTCGTTGGGGGCATGGGGATCGGGTCCGGCGTCACGACTGGTAGCGGCTGGAGCTGCCGTGCCATTCAAGGCATCCGGCCATCCAGCCCTGCGCTCCGCGCAGGAACCGCTTCAGCTCCGTGGACGGAATCGTGGCGAGGTCTCGCTGGCTGGCTTCGAAACCCCTGACGAAGTCGTTGTGCAGGGAGACGGCCAGCTCGGTCGCCTCGCGGGTGGAGCAGTTCTCCTCAGCGGCGATGAGCAGGACCAGGTTCGAGTCGGGAAGCTCGTCGGCCGCCTCCCTGGCCACGGAGTGCAGGTCGTTGACGATCACGCTGGCGGTGCCCGCCTGCATGAGGGCGGTGTGGAACCTCCTGTCGTAGAAGAGGTTGGCGGGCAGCTCGTAGCCGCCGACGACGTCGATGAGCGTCATGGACGTGTAGAAGCTGTCGTGCTGGCGGGCCGCGAGGTAACGCCATACGGGCGGCAGCGTCTCCAGGTAGCGCCAGGCGGCGTAGGCGGTCCAGCTCACATACATCTGGAACGTGGTGTTGCAGGCCCGCATGACCTGTGAGGGGGTGGCGTGGCGGGTCAGATGGCTGGTGGCCGATCTCAGCGAGACCAGGACGGGGTCGGCCTGGATCACGTCCTCGAGCTGGCGGGTGTACTCGCCCGCGGGCGGGGGCGGGTCCATGGCCGACATCACCAGGGCGAGCCGTGGGGGAAGCTCCGTCGGGGTCGCGCCGAGCTCGGTCTCGTCGGCGTAGTAGTCGTCGGCCGCCCACCAGGCGGCGTTCATCTGGGCCGCCACCAGCAGCATGTCGGGGTCGTCGCTGTCGGGATGGGTGAGCATGGCCAGCCGCCCGTACCCGGTGTCGCGGAACTCCTCCATCCGGCCGTCGTGGATCCCGACCCGCTCCGCCCACGCCGCCAGCCGCCGGTCGACCTCGTCGGCGAGGCCCTCGTCGACCCGTACGGTCTCAGGGCAGTAGAGCGGCGGGTACGACCCGTCACCCCATTCCTGCTCCCGGTAGGCCAGTGGGGCCAGGCCGTACCTGCGTTCGGCCACTGGGGACGCCGCCGGTGAGAGTCCGCCGGTCAGGACGCCGAGATCACCGGGGACGTGCCCGTCGTCCTCGTCGAGCCTGGGCACAGGCGGCTGGTCCACGGCCGGGAAGCGGAGCCCTGAGGTTCCCAGGCCCGTCGGCCCTCCCGGCAGCCGCCTCGCGCCGCCCGGAGGCGGGAGGTCGGGAATGCGCGGTCGTGCGGTCTCATCCGCGGTGAATTCCGGCATGACGCCCCTCTTCCTGGGCTGATCGGTCAGGAGCGAGGTGCCGCGATGTCGACGTTCTCGAGGATCCCGATCGCGTCGGGGACCAGGATCGCGGCCGAATAATAGGCGCTGACCAGGTAGGACATCACGGCCTGGCCGTTGATGCCCATGAACCGCACGTTCAGGCCGGGTTCGTGCTCATCGGGGATGCCCGTCTGGTGGAGGCCGACGACCCCCTGGTCCTCCTCGCCCGTGCGGAGGGCCACGATCGAGCTGGTCTGCCCGTCCGTGATCGGGATCTTGCCGCAGGGGAAGATCGGGATTCCACGCCAAGCCGGGATCTCGTGGCCGTTGACGTCGGCGCTGCCCACGGTCAGCCCGCGTTTGTTGCATTCGCTGAAGAACGCGGCGATCGTCCGCGGGTGGGCGAGCAGCAGGCGGGTCTTGCGGCGCATGCTGATCAGATTGTCGAGGTCGTCGGGGGTCGGAGGACCCGACCAGGAGTTGATCCGCTGGCCGTAGTCGGCGTTGTGCAACAGCCCGAACTCGCGGTTGTTGAGCAGCTCCCACTCCTCGCGCTCGCGGATCTCGTGGACCGTCAGGCGCAGCTGCTGCTCGAACTGGTTCATCGGGTCGTTGTAGAGGTCGGCCACGCGGGTGTGGATCCGCAGGACGGTCTGCGTGACGCTCAGGCCGTACTCGCGGGGCCGGAGGTCGTAGTCGACGAACGTGCCGTCGATGGACGGCTCGCCCACGTGCCCGGAGGCGATGTCGATCGCCGCCTCGCCGCGCTTGTTGACCGGCTTGCGGGTGCCCTCCAGGTACCGCTCGATGTGCTCCTGCAGCGCAGGGGAGCCGCTGAGCAGCCGCTGGAACTCCTGCCACGGCGACACCATGAGGGTTCCGGCGGTGGCCGCCCTGACCGTGCACGACCAGCGCGGGTCGTCCCGGCCCAGGGCCTCGTCGCCGAACCCGTCTCCGTCGGCGATGACGCCGAGGACCTCCGTGGTTCCGTACTTGCCGGTGGACAGCCGGTCGAGGCGGCCGTGCGCGATCACGTAGGTCTCGCTCACCGGAGTGCCGGCCGCGACGATGACCTCCCCGGCGTGGAACTCCCGTGGCGTGAACGTCGCGGCGATCGCTCTCAGCAGGTCGACGTCGTCGAAGCCGCGCAGCGCGGGAAGTTCCGCGAGCGTCTCCGGGATGATCCACACGTCGTCGGCCCCGTTCTGCGCCACGCTCACCCGGCCGCGTCCGACCCGGTGGGTCAGCCTGCGGTTGACCCGGTAGGTTCCGCCGCGCACGTCGACCCAGGGCAGCATGCGCAGCAGCCAGCGGGAGGAGATGGCCTGCATCTGCGGACGGGTCTTGGTGGTGGTGGCCAGGTTGCGCGCGGCCCGGGTGTCGAGGCTCGACAGCTGCTCCGTGCCGGGCTCCGGTTGCTCAGTGGACATGTTTCCTCGCACTCGCTGATCGTGGATGGGGAATCCGTCAGTTCAGATGAGTGAAGCTCCGCTCGGCGGCCGATTCCGGGCGGGGGTCTACGCGAAATGCCCATATACCTTTGTCAGCGCGGGTTATTCCTCTTCGGCGCCCGCACCACGATGGCTGACTTGCGCGACATGGTCACTAGAATCAGCGCATTCCCGTTCTTGCCCGCACGTGCAGCTCTGATCGCGGCGTCTTCGATGCTAAAGGGCGTCACGCGAGCACGCAATGGGCTGGTGACGGCGCTTTATGTCCGGTAAGACCTATTGCGAAGCGATATAGGCGGGGGCGGTTTATTGCGCCTGGATTCAGTGCGTTATGACGAGAGGCGGCCTCGGCCCAGGCACCAGCGAGAACCGGCACGGCACGGACGCTGAAGCGTAGAGACGCGGCGTCATGCGGCTCCGGCGCCGGCGAGCCGGGCCCATCTTTCAGGACCGCTCTCGGCGATTACTTGTTTCCCGAAGGGGCGCCTCGTTCATTCAGCCACCCCTTCCCGAAGAATGTGAATTCTCGTCATTTCTGAGAATCCATGGCCGGGCATGCGAAAGGGCCCGGTCGAGACCGGGCCCTTTCAGGGGTTTTGTCAGCCGTTGATGTCGCCGGTGCGGTACTCCAGCGCCTTCGTGGCGTACTTGTTGTTGTCGCCGTACTGGTAGATGCCGATGGTGGCGACCGCCGGGTCACCGGCCTCGTTGAACTCGACCGGACCGCTCACGCCGTCGTAGTCGATGTCCTTGCCCGCCTTCAGCAGGTCGGCGCAGGTCTTGAAGTCCTTGCACTTCTCGCCGCCCTTGCTGACCTCGGCGAGCTTGGCCGCGATGTCGGTGCCCGCGTCGCTCTTGGCGGCCTCGGCGGCCAGCGCGACCAGGTTCGTCGCGTCGTAGGACTCCGGCGCGTAGCTGAAGTCCTCCAGCTTGGGGTTGATGGCCTTGAGCTTGCTCTGGAACTCCTCCGGAGCCGCGGCGCCGGGAATGGTGCCCTTGACGCCCTTCAGCGTGCCCTTGGGCATCTTGATGTAGTTGGTGTTGGACGTGTTGCCGTCGACCATGTACCACTTGTGCTTGTCAGCCGGCAGGCCCTGCTTGACCAGCTCCTGGATGACCTTGGCGGTCTCCTCGAAGCCGATCAGCACGATGCCCTTCGGGTTCTTCGCCTTGATCTTGGCGACGTCCGCGGAGAAGTCGGCCGCCTTCGGGTCGTAGTCGACCCGCTCCACCACCTGCGCGCCACCCGCCTCGGCGGTCTTCTGGACCTGGTCGGCCAGGCCGGTGCCGTACGAGTCCTGCATCGCCAGGATGCCGACCGTGTCGTTGCCGTCGGCCACCACCAGGTCACCCAGCACCCGGCCCTGCAGCTTGTCGGGCGGCGAGGTGCGGAAGTACAGGCCGTGGTCGTTGATCGTGGTGAACTTGTCCGACGTGTTCGCCGGCGAGAACTGCACCACCCCGGCACCGGTGATCTTGTCGATCACCGACTCCGACACCGACGACGAGGCCGCGCCGACGATCACGTCGGCCTTCTGCGCCAGCAGCTTGTCCACCGACTGCGAGGCGATGTTGGTCGTGGTGTCACCCGAGTCGGTGTCGTACTTGGTGATAGGCTTGCCCAGCACGCCTCCGGCCTCGTTGATCTCCTTGACCGCCAGGTCGACACCGGCGATCTCGGGCGGGCCGAGGAAGGCGAGCGAACCCGTCTGCGGCAGCAGCGTGCCGATGGTCAGCGTGCCATCGCCCTTCGCCGCGGGGGCCGCCGAGGATGGAGCAGCAGCCGACTGGCTCGGTTGGGTGGCGGTGTTGCTGCCACCACCGCAGGCTGTCAGGGCCAGGCTGGCGGCAGCCGCGACAGCCAGCGCCCGCCCCACGGGAGCAATGCGGACCATGAAGTGTCTCCTTCATCTCCAGGCCGGGATCCGGTCAGCACCGCCGACGTTCCCGAGCGAATGACGGAAACGTACAAACCGTCGAGCGCTACAACCAGATGCGCTGGGGAACTGTCGGCACTTGGATGCGGAGTCGTAATCAGTCCTCAACTTAGAGAGCTGTGCGACCATGCCTAATGTGCTTCGAGTGAAGCGCTTTACCGCTCTCCTTCTCGCCGCCGCCCTCGTGGCCTCGTGCGGCTCCCCT
Organism: Nonomuraea sp. NPDC000554; assembly: GCF_040300065.1. NCBI lineage: Bacteria > Bacillati > Actinomycetota > Actinomycetes > Streptosporangiales > Streptosporangiaceae > Nonomuraea > Nonomuraea sp. NPDC000554. Next base: position 159,929 of record NZ_JBEPDC010000015.1, read on the forward strand.
CGACCCGCTGCCGGGCCTGCGGCGGAGCCCACCTCCGCGCCCCCCGCCGGTGTGTCGGTCTCGTTGGCGCAATGGCGCTCCGACGAGCCGGTACACGTCCTGGAGATCGCCGTCACCAACAGCTCGGACACACCGGTGTATTTCTCCGACGTCCAGCTTGTCACGGCGTCTTTCAAAACCCTGCCGCCGCAAAGAGCCGACGCCCTGCTGCGCCGCACGCCCCGGACCGATCTTCGCATTCCGTACGGCGAAGCCAACTGCTCCACCAAGGGGCTGCCGGAGCTGAGCCCCGCCACCGTTGTGGCCCATATCCGTACGGGCACGGAGGAATTGCGCAGGGTCCTCTTCCCCGTGCCGCACCCCGACCCGCTTCTCACCAGGCTGCTACGCGACGAGTGCTCGGCCTTCCTCGTCAAACAGGCCGCGGACATCGAGTTCGGCCCCACCTGGACCGAACAGGACAAGGCCATGCGAGGCAGCCTCGTCCTGACCCGCAAGGGCGAGGGCACGGTCGCCGTGCAGGACGTGGGCGGCACCACCCACTACATCGTCACCCCAGCGGTCAGGAAGCGTCCCCTGGCCGTGCTGGAGGCGGGAGCGCGACAGGTCGAGCTGCCCGTCGCGCTCACTCCCGGTCGCTGCGACCCGCACGCGTTCGCCGAGGCCAAGAAGGCGTTCCAGTTCCCCGTGCGGGCCACACTCGACGGCGGCGAGGAACGCGTCGTCATCGTCGTGCCGCCCAAGCCCCTACAGGAGCGCCTGACCGCCTACGCGCTCAGGACGTGCGGCCTGGGCGGCTGAACCTCGGCCGCCCAGGCCGAACCTCAGCCGTCGATCTTGCCGGTGCGGTACTCCAGCGCCTTCGTGGCGTCGTAGGTGTTCTCCCCGCCGTACTGGTAGACGCCGATCGTCGCCTCCGCCGGGTCACCGGCGTCGTTGAACTCGATCGGGCCACTCACACCGTCGTAGTCGATGTCCTTGCCCGCCTTCAGCAGCTCGGCGCAGGTCTTGAAGTCCTTGCACTTCTCGCCGCCCTTGCTGACCTCGGGCAGCTTGGCCCCGATCGCCTTGCCGCTGTCGTCCTTGGCCGCCTCGGCGGCCAGCGCGATCAGGATCGCCGCGTCGTACGACTCCGCCGCATAGGTGTAGTTGGTCAGCTTGGGGTCGTTCGCCAGGAGCTTCTTTCTGAACTCCTCCGGCGCCGCAGCGCCGGGGATGGTGCCCTTGACGCCCTTCAGCGTGCCCTTGGGCATCTTCAGGTAGTTGCTGTTCGACATGTTGCCGTCGACCATGTACCACTTGACCTTGTCGGCCGTGAGGCTCTGCTTCACCAGCTCCTGCACGACCTTGGCGCCCTCCTCGAAGCCGATCAGCACGATCGCCTTCGGGTTCTTCGCCTTGATCTTGGCCACGTCCGCGGAGAAGTCGGCCGCCTTCGGGTCGTAGTCGACCCGCTCGACGACCTCCGCGCCCGCGCCCTGCGCGGTCTTGGTGACCTGGTCGGCCAGGCCGGACCCGTAGGAGTCCTGCATCGCCAGGATGCCGATCGTGTCGCTGCCGTCGGCGGCGATCAGGTCGCCCAGCACGCGGCCCTGCAGCTTGTCCGGCGGCGCCGTGCGGAAGTACAGGCCGTTGTCGTTGATCGTGGTGAACTTGTCGGACGTGTTCGCCGGCGAGAACTGCACCACTCCGGCACCGGTGATCTTGTCGATCACCGACTCCGACACCGACGAGGACGCGGCGCCGATGATCGCATCCGCCTTCTGCGCCAGCAGCTTGTCGACCGACTGCGAGGCCAGGTTCGTGGTGGTGTCACCCGAGTCCGTGTGGATCTTCGTGACCTGCTTGCCGAGCACGCCACCCGCGTCGTTGATCTCCTTGACGGCCTGGTCGACACCGGCGAACTCCGGCGGGCCGAGGAAGGCCAGCGAGCCCGTCTGCGGCAGCAGCGTGCCGATGGTCAGCGTGCCGTCGCCCTTGGCGGCGGCGGGGGCCGACGAGGCCGGCGCGGAGGACTCGCTCGCCTTCGCGGCCGTGCCCGCGTCACCGCCCCCGCCACAGGCCGTCAAGGCCAGGCTCGCCGCGGCTGCGACGGCCAGGGCTCGCCCTGCTGGAGCAATGCGGATCATAGATACTCCCCCTATTCCAACGAGGAGACGATCTCCCTCGCTGCGTTCGCCGAGCTCAGCATGCCCGTCCGAGAAGGGGAGGTGGTGATCTTACGCGGCTTTTATACTGATTTGTAATGTCGCTATGACGGTCCGTCACGGAATGCTTCAGGAGAGTTACGGACCGGCCGTCCCGGCAACGGCCCCGATCCGCAACCGCGCGGACCGGGACCCGGAAAGCGTCATCCGGAGATGTCACCCCTGCGGTACTCCAGCGCCTTGGCGGCGTCGTACCTGTTGTCGGCGCCGTACTGATAGACGCCGATCGTCGCCACGGACGGGTCGCCCACGTCGTTGAAGTCCACCGGGCCGCTCACACCGTCGTAGTCGATGTCCTTGCCCGCCTTCAGCAGGTCGGCGCAGGCCTTGAAGCCCTGGCACTTCTCGCCGCCCTTGCTCACGTCCTCCAGCTTGGCCGCGATCGCCTTGCCGCTGTCGTCCTTGGCCGCCTGCGCCGCCAGCGCGATCAGGATCGCCGCGTCGTACGATTCCGCCGCGTAGGTGTAGTTGGTCAGCTTCGGATCCACCGACAGCAGCCGCTTCTGGAACGCCGCCGGGGCCGCCGCGCCGGGAATCGTGCCCTTGACGCCCTTCAGCGTGCCCCTGGGCGACTTCAGGTAGTTGGTGTTCGACATGTTGCCGTCGACCATGTACCACTGGTGCTTGTCGGCCGTCAGCCCCTGCTTGACCAGCTCCTGCACGACCTTCGCCGTCTCCTCGAAGCCGATCAGCATGATCGCCTTCGGGTTCTTCGCCTTGATCTTGGCCACGTCCGCCGAGAAGTCCGCCGCCTTCGGGTCGTAGTCGACCCGCTCCACCACCTGCGCGCCGCCCGCCTCGGCGGTCTGCGTCACCTGGTCGGCCAGGCCGGACCCGTAGAAGTCCTGCATCGCCAGGATGCCGATCGTGTCGTTCCCATCGGCCACCGCCAGATCGCCCAGGACCCGCCCCTGCAGCTTGTCCGGCGGCGCCGTGCGGAAGTACAGGCCGTCGTCCTTGATCGTGGTGAACTCGTCGGACGTGTTCGCCGGCGAGAACTGCACCACCCCCGCGCCCGTGACCTTGTCGATGATCGATTTCGAGACCGACGAGGACGCGGCGCCGATGATCGCGTCCGCCTTCTGCGCCAGCAGCTTGTCGACCGACTGCGAGGCGATGTTCGTCGTCGTGTCACCGGAGTCGGTGTCGATCTTCACGACCGGCTTGCCCAGGACCCCGCCGGCCTCGTTGACCTCCTTGACCGCCAGGTCGACCCCGGCGAACTCCGGCGGCCCGAGGTAGGCCAGCGACCCCGTCTGGGGCAGCGTCGTCCCGATCGTGAGCGTGCCGTCACCCTTGGCGGCCTGCCCGGAAGGCTGCGACTGCGCGGTGCTCGGCACGGCGGTCGTGCCGCCGCCGCTCGAACAGGCCGCCGCGGCGAGGCTCGCCGCGGCGGCGACGGCCAGCGCACGGGAAATACGGGTCATCGAAGCGTCTCCGTTCGCGTTCGCAGGAGCGGACCCTCCGTCCGCCCATCAGCATGCGCCGGGACGCCTCAGCCGGAAGAAGCCGAAGCCGCTTGGATGCTCACTCGTGACCGCGCCACAACCCGCAACGCCAAATCACCTGATATGGGAACTTTTTACGATCGCTCGGCCGAGTCGTCTATAACGATCTGGGCAACCTCGCGCATGCTCAACCGGCGGTCCATCGACGCCTTCTGGATCCAGCGGAACGCCTGCGGCTCGCTCCAGCCGTGCGCGGCCATCAACTGCCCCTTGGCCCGCTCGACCAGCTTCCTCGTCTCCAGCCGCTCCGACAGGCTCGACACCTCGCCGGCCAGCGCCACCATCTCCTCGTGCCGGCTGACCGCCATCTCGATCGCGGGCACCAGATCGGCCTTGGTGAACGGCTTGACCAGGTAGGCCATCGCGCCGGCGTCCCGGGCGCGCTCGACCAGGTCGCGCTGGGAGAACGCGGTCAGGATCAGGCACGGCGCGATGCGCTCGGCGACGATCCGCTCGGCCGCCGAGATGCCGTCGAGCACGGGCATCTTGACGTCCAGGATGACCAGGTCGGGCCGCAGGTCGGTGGCCAGCTGGATCGCCCGCTCGCCGTCACCGGCCTCCCCCACGACGACGTAGCCGTCCTCCTCAAGCATCTCCTTGAGGTCGAGGCGGATCAGTGCCTCGTCTTCCGCGATCACCACTCGCCGCTGCGTACTCACGAGCAGAAGAGTACCGATGTCCGGTAGATTAGATCCACGCCGGTGCCGGTAGCTGGAGTTGGGCTACCCTTGGGCGTGTACAAAGAATTCGGATACGTCCGGATTCCTGCCTCGGTATCCCAATAGGCAGAGGAAGCGGATTCAAAACCCGCGCAGTGTGGGTTCGAGTCCCACCCGGGGCACTTCACTACCGCTCGGTCTGAGATCGAGCGGTACTCATTTCTGTCGTACCGGCCTGCGAAACTGCCCGCCATGTACGATCCCGCGGTGCGGCACCGGCACTGCGCCTGGTCGCCTCGGGGCTCAGCGTCGCCGAGGCAAGCCGCCAGACCGGTGTCAGCAGGTCCACCGACGGCTGTATCAGCCCGATGGGCGCCCCGGACAAGGGCGTGTGGTCGCTGCGCATCATGTGCGCAGACAGCTGGCCGGGGCTCAAACAGGAGTGCGTCGACGCCCTACGGGCCGTCCGCCCCACGAACAGGGTCAGGCTGCTGCGAGGTCAACTCGTACTCCAGACACTGGCCGCATCTCTTTCCCCAGCATGGCGGCGGCAGAAAGCATCGGCGCCCGATCATCCTGGCTCCGTGGCAGCGGGAGATCGTCTCGGCCCTTCCAGACTCGTTCGTCCGGGGGCTCATCCATTCCGACGGCTACCAGGGCGTCAACCGCGTCCGGCGCGAGTTGCCGAGTGGGGTGCGGTGGTACGAGTATCCGCGGTACCTGTTCAAGAACGAGTCCGCCGACATCCTGGCGCTGCGCGGTGAGGCGCTTGACCTCCTCGGCGTCGCCTGGCGGCGCAACAAGGCCAACGAGATCTCGGTCGCGCGCCGGGAGGCGGTCGAGTCGGGCCGAAGTACTGACCCGCCACCACCGCACGGGGGCGCCGAAGCGGCACCCCCGTGGCGTCCCGGTGGATGCTCAGCCGGATGTGGGGTCCAGGTGGGTGAGCGGCCGAGGAGGGCGACGACGCGGTCCAGGGCCGGGGCGTCGTCTTCGATGGCGAGGCCGGGGCGGAAGGCGCTGCCCTCACCCCGGGCCTCAGGGGTGTCGGGAACCTGGGCGGCGAGCGGCAGCGCGGCCTCCGCCAGTGCCGGCGGCACGTTGGGGGCGACCCCGAGCGCCTTGGCGAGGTCCCAGTCGTGGACGACGCAGTCGATGAAGTGGAAGCCGATCGCCAGTTCCGCGGGGAACGGGCCGCCGTCGCGGATCTCGGGGAGCCAGAAGCGGCGTTCCAGGACGCCGTCCTCGGCGAAGGCGGCGAGCACGGCCTCGGCCGACTCCGTGTGTTCGCCGCGCGGGTCGTCGCCGAGCGGTCGGGGTTGCCAGGCGGCGAGGTCGGAGGGGCGGCCGGTGGCGGCGTGGGCGAAGCCGTGGTTCTGCACGATCTGGTGTTCCAGCAGGTCGCGGACCGTCCAGCCCGCGCAGGGGGTGGGGCGGTGGAGATCGTCGGGCTTGATGGTGTTGACGAGGTCGATGGTGGCCTGAACGGATTGCCGGTTGAGTTGGATGATGTCTACCAAGGCACGGTCCCGTCGTCGTCGAGGAAGACACCCGTGGGCCCGTCGGGGCCGAGGGTGGCCAGTTTGATGATGATCGCCGCCCCCTGGGCCGCGGTGCGACTGATGTGACCCCCGAGGTGTTTCGTCAAGTCCGTGGCGCATGGGCCGGAAGTGGCGGCATTGACCAGGATGCCTTGTTCGCGGAGTTCTTTGGCGTACTGGACGGTGAGCGCGTTGAGGGCGCTCCTGGACGTCGGGTATGCGGCGGCGGGCGGGAGTTTCGACAGGTGGTGTCCGGGTCGCTGTGGTGGGCGATGGGGGCCGTCCCCGAGGCGGCTCCTGTCGCCGCGGCGGAGTAGGTCGCCCGCTCTCCCTGGCTGGCAGGCACGCCTCTCGCTCCGGCAAAGAATCCGCCCGCACACCGCCCATGAGGGCATTTGTCGGGCACTGGTCTGGAGTAGCCGTCTCCGTCCTCGGTGATGTAACCGGTGAGACACATGATGGAGGTGGGCCCGATGCCGTTGAGCGTCGAAGATCGTGAAGCGTTCCTGGCCGACTCGCACATCGCGGCGATGGCGGTCGACGCGGGGCCGGGGCGGGCGCCGCTGAACGTCCCCGTCTGGTACGACTACAGCCCTGGCGGCGACGTGCGGTTCCTGACCGGCGCCGACTCCCGCAAGGCCGTGCTGGTCGCCAAGACGGGGCGGTTCTCGCTGCTGGCGCAGCGCAGCAGCCCGACCTACCGCTACGTGTCGGTGGAGGGGCCGGTGGTGCGGGCGGATCCGACGACGGTGGAGGAGCTGACGCGGATCGCGGCCCGCTATCTCGCGCCGGAGGACGTGCGGGGATATGTGGAGAGTTCCGACCTGAGCGCGTTGGTGACGTTCCGGATGCGGCCGGAACGGTGGCTGTCGGCCGACCTGGGCGCGCTGTGAAGACGGTAGTTTGTCGCCCGTGACTGCTATCGATCCCACTGTGACCGGCGCTCACGGCGTCGGGCTCGCGACCGTCGCCGCCGACGGCACCGTCCTCGACACCTGGTTCCCCGCTCCTGAGCTGGGCGAGCCGCCCGTCACCGGCACCGAGCGGCTCACCACCGACGCGGCGGGCAAGCTGGCGGCGCTGGTCGGGCCTGATCCGGCGAGGGGGGTGGAGGTGGTGGCGGTGCGCACGGGCATCGCCAAGCTCTCTGAGCCGCCCGCCGACGCGCACGACGTCTATCTGCGGCTGCATCTGCTGTCGTCGCGGCTGGTGCGTCCGCACGGGTTGAGCCTCGACGGCCTGTTCGGGCTGCTGGCGAACGTCGTGTGGACCAACTTCGGCCCGTGCCCCGTCGAGGGCTTCGAGCAGACGCGGCTCAGGCTGCGCGCGCGGGGCGCGGTGACGGTGTACGGGGTGGACAAGTTCCCGCGGATGGTCGACTACGTGCTGCCGTCGGGTGTCCGCATCGCCGACGCGGACCGGGTGCGGCTCGGCGCTCACCTGGCGAGCGGCACCACGGTGATGCACGAGGGCTTCGTGAACTTCAACGCGGGCACGCTGGGCGCGTCCATGGTGGAGGGCCGGATCTCGGCCGGCGTGCTGGTCGGCGACGGCTCGGACGTCGGCGGCGGCGCGTCGATCATGGGGACGCTGTCGGGCGGCGGCAAGGAGGTCATCTCGGTCGGCGAGCGCTGCCTGCTGGGAGCGAACGCCGGGGTGGGCATCTCGCTGGGCGACGACTGCGTGGTGGAGGCGGGCCTGTACGTCACGGCGGGAACCAAGGTGAGCCTGCCTGACGGCCGGGTGGTCAAGGCGAGGGAGCTGTCGGGTTCGAGCGGCCTGCTGCTCCGCCGCAACTCCCAGACCGGCGCTGTGGAGGCCGTGCCGCGCACCGGCACCGGCATCACGCTCAACGCGGCTCTCCACTCGAACTGACGCACCGCGTGCCGCGCGATCCCGCGCGGCACGCGCCCTCGTCAGTGCGCGTGGGAGACGGCGGAGCCGATCGTGTGGACGCGCAGGGCGTTGGTGGAGCCCGGGGTGCCGGGGGGCGACCCGGCGACGATGACCACCTTGTCGCCCTTCTCCAGGCGGCCGAGCGACAGCAGCGACGCCTCGACCTGCCTGACCATGTCATCCGTGTGGTGCACGAACGGGACGTGGAACGTCTCCACCCCCCAGGTCAGCGACAGCTGCCCGCGCACGTGCGGCGCGGACGTGAACGCCAGCAGCGGGATCGGCGAGCGATAGCGGGCCAGCCGGCGGGCCGTCTCTCCTGACATGGTGAACGCGATCAGGGCCTTGGCGCCGACGATGGCGCCCACCTCGGCGGCGGCCCTGGCGATGGCGCCGCCCGTGGTCTCGGGCATGCGCTCGAGGGTGTGGGTGGCGTGCAGGGAGGACCTCTCGGCGGCGCAGGCGATGCGGTCCATGGTGGAGACCGCCTCGATCGGGTAGCTGCCGACGGACGTCTCGCCGGAGAGCATGACGGCGTCGGCGCCGTCCATGACGGCGTAGGCGACGTCGGAGGTCTCGGCGCGGGTGGGGCGGGGCGCGTTCATCATCGAGTCGAGCATCTGGGTGGCGACGATGACGGGCCTGGCCTTCTCGCGGCAGAGCTCGATGAGGCGCCTCTGGACGATCGGGACCTCTTCGAGGGGCAGCTCGACGCCGAGGTCGCCACGGGCCACCATGATGCCGTCGAACGCCTCGACGATCTCGGGCAGACGGTCGACGGCCTGCGGCTTCTCGATCTTGGCGAGCAGCGGCAGGCGGACGGCCTCCTGCTCCATGATGTTGCGCACGACGTCGGCGTCGGACGGGCGGCGGACGAACGACAGTGCGATCATGTCGAAGCCGGTGCGCAGCGCCCAGCGCAGGTCGGCCTCGTCCTTGTCGGTGAGGGCGGGCGCGCTGACGTTGACGCCGGGCAGGTTGAGGCCCTTGTTGTCGGAGATCATGCCGCCGATGACGACGCGGGTGGTGACGCGCTCGCCGTCGACGCGGGTGGCCTCGAGCACGAGGCGGCCGTCGTCGACGAGGATCGTGTCGCCGGGGCGGACGTCCTTCGGCAGGCCCTTGTAGGTGGTGGAGACCTGCTCGCGGTCGCCGGGCACGTCCTCGGTGGTGATGGTGAAGACGTCGCCGAAGCCGAGGCGTACCGGCCCCTCCTCGAACGTGCCGACACGGATCTTGGGGCCCTGCAGGTCGGCCAGGACGCCTACACCGCGGCCGAGGTCGGCCGCCACCTCCCTGACTCGCTCGTAGACCTCTCTGTGCATGTCATGGTTGCCATGGCTGAGGTTGAAGCGTGCGACGTCCATGCCGGCGGCGATGAGCTCGCGCAGGCGTTCGGTAGAGGACGTGGCGGGGCCGAGGGTGCAGACGATTTTCGCGCGACGGGTCACGAGTCCTACCTTAATTGGTACAGACCACCTGGCAGTCATGGACGACGGAGAAGGTAGCCGACGTAGGAGAACAGGATGAGAACGGCGACCCCCAGTCGCACCAAGTTCGTGTACTGCTCCGGGTAGACGACTCCTTCGATGTAGTAGTCGATGAAGCCGCTCGGCGGCAGTTGCGGGAGCCCGGCGTTCCTGCGTCCCCAGTCCTCGACGTCGGTCAGCGGGCATTCGACGTGGCTGGCGAGTGAGAACAGCGCCCAGGCGACGACCGCCAGATGCACGATGATCGTGCGCCGCCACCGCCAGGCCAGGAACCCGCCCAGGACGAGGTAGGCGAGGAACGCGAAGTGCGCCACCATCGCGAGTTCCGCGATGAGGCGGTACATCATGGCCCGGCAGTGGCCGCCTTCCAGGCGTCGACGAGCCCGTGGCCGTAGAAGCCGTTCTTGGACGTGCCGCCTTCGCAGGTGTGGGTCACCTTGTCACCGTAGTCGCTGTAGACGTACGCCTTGGGCGACGGGCACGGCTTGGGGGCGGCGGTCTGGTACAGGAGCTTCTCCACGGCGGCCGGGTCCATGGTGAGGCCGCCCTTGCCGGGCTTGCCGAAGCGGCTGATGAGGATGGCGGCGACGCCGGTGGCGTGCGGGGCGGCCATCGAGGTGCCTTCGAGGTACTGGTAGTAGGAGCAGGTGCCGCCGGTGCAGTCGCGGATGACCTGCGACGTCTTGGGCTTGCCGGACTTGTCGAGCTTGCCGGTGGCGCGGAGCACCCTTTCCGGCGCGGCGGCCAGGATCAGCCGCGAGGCGGCGACGCCCTTGCCGTCGGACCCGTCGCCGCCGGGCGCGGCCAGGTCGGCCTGCTCGATGCCGTAGTCGCTGTAGACGGCCTTGCGGCCGGTCGGCCCGACCGACGACACCGAGATCACGCCCTTGGACTCGGCGGGCACGTTGACGCAGGAGTTGTCGACCTTGCGCTCTTTCTCCCCACCGCGCGGATAGCCGGGGCTGCTCTTGTCGACCTTGGGCTTGCCGAGGTCGGTGGAGCCGTTGCCGAGGGCGGAGATGATCGTGACGCCCTTGCTGCGGGCGTAGTCGATGGCCCGCTGCATGCCGGTGATGATGGCGCGCTGCTCCAGCTGCTCCTTCTTGCTGTCGGCCTTGTTGTTCGCGCAGTTGAACAGCCACGGGTCGACGTAGTAGCTCATGTTGACGACGTCCACGCCGATGTCGGCGGCGTAGGTGAGGGCGTCGATGCTGGGCTTGAGGAAGAAGAACCCGGAGTCCTGTCCGGCCCTGATGTTGACGAGCTGCACGCCGGGGGCGACGCCGGCGATGCCGATCCCGTTGATCGGCGAGCCGATCGTGCTGGCGACGTGCGTGCCGTGGCCGTCGTCGTCCGCGTCCACGGGGTCCTTGCAGGAGCTGACCTCGCAGGGGCCGTCGAGCGTGTCGCCGTTGGCGTCCTTGGGCTTGTCGGTGACGAAGTTGCGGCTCAGCTCGCGGTTGAAGTTGGGGGCGATGTCAGGGTGCTTGCCGTCGACACCGGTGTCGATGATGCCGACGAGCACCTTCTTGGTGCCGGGCGCCTTCTGGTGGGCGCGGTCGGCGCCGATCATCCGCATGTCCCACTGGCGTCCGGCGAGGGGCTCGCCGCTCGTGCGGGACGACAGCGAGGACACGTCGGGGAAGGCGGCGGGGGCGGCCGGGAGGGAGGTGGCGAAGCCGATCTCGCGGTCGGCGGAGACGCCGACGATGGCGCGGTCGCCGCCGAGCGACTCGACGAACCCGTTGCCGCCGCCCTTGGCCAGCAGGTAGCCGAGCTTGTCCTCGGTGCTGACGGTGGTGCCACCGGCGTTCTCGACGGCGGCGACGGCCTGGCTCCGCTGGCCGTCGGCGTAGAAGACGAGGTACTCGTCGTTACCGGCTCTGGGAGTGGCCGGAGACGCGCACGCGGTGAGCGCGGCAGCCGTGACGAGCGTCAGCAAACCGCAAGCGAGCCGCCGCATTGTTCCCCTTCCACCCACCGACACAGAATCTGCATCTTTCCCGACGGTTCCGATGCAATGCAAGTTCACGGCAAAGCTTCGGTCAACAAACTTTTACCGACCGGAAGGCCCGGCCATGAGGCCGGGCCTCCGCGGGGTCAGACCAGCGAGCGGGCCGTCGGGAGGATCGGGTAGGGCAGGGAGGTGTCGCCCGTCAGGTAGCGGTCGACGCCGGACGCGGCGGCGCGGCCCTCGGCGATGGCCCAGACGATGAGCGACTGGCCGCGGCCCATGTCACCGGCCACGAACACGCCGTCCACCTTGGACATGTACGACTTGTCGCGCGTGACGTTGCCCCGGGCGTCGTAGAAGCCCTCGCCGCCGTCCTCCGCCAGGTCCTGCAGCAGCGCGCCCTTCTCCGGGCCGACGAAGCCCATCGAGAGCGTCACCAGCTCGGCCGGGATCTCCCGCTCGGTGCCGGGGATGGGCTGGAAGCCGTTCTGCGGCCCATCGACCTCCACCAGCCGCAAAGCGCGGACATTTCCGGACTCGTCCCCGACGAACTCCGTCGTGGAGACCGCGTACACCCGCGCTCCCCCGCCGTCCTCCAGCTCCTCGTGCGCGCTCTCGATCTTGAACAGGATGGGGAACGTCGGCCACGGCTGGCTGCCGGGACGGGACGCGGGCGGCCGCGGCATGATCTCCAGCTGCGTGACCGACAGCGCGCCCTGCCTGATCGCGGTGCCGATGCAGTCGGCGCCGGTGTCACCACCGCCGATCACCACGACGTGCTTGCCCTCGGCGGAGATGGGCGCGACCGCCAGGTCGCCCTCCTGCACCTTGTTCGCCAGCGGCAGGTACTCCATCGCCTGGTGGACGCCGCCCAGTTCGCGGCCGGGCACCGGCAGGTCACGCCACTGGGTGGCGCCTCCCGCCAGCACCACGGCGTCGAACTGCTCGCGCAGCTCGCGGGCGGTGACGTCCACGCCGACGTGCACGCCGGTGCGGAACTCGGTGCCCTCGGCCCGCATCTGCGCCAGCCGCCGGTCGATGTGCCGCTTCTCCATCTTGAACTCGGGGATGCCGTAGCGCAGCAGCCCGCCGATGCGGTCGGCGCGCTCGAACACCACCACGTCGTGCCCGGCCCTGGTGAGCTGCTGGGCCGCCGCCAGCCCGGACGGCCCGGAGCCGACGACCGCGACCCGCTTGCCCGTCTTGACGGCGGGTGGCTGCGGTGCGACCCAGCCCTCGGCGAACGCGCGGTCGATGATCTCGACCTCGACCCGCTTGATCGCCACCGGGTCGGAGTTGATGCCGAGCACGCACGCCGCCTCGCACGGAGCCGGGCAGAGCCTGCCGGTGAACTCCGGGAAGTTGTTCGTGGCGTGCAGCCGCTCGATCGCCTCCTGCCAGTCGGTGCGGAAGACGAGGTCGTTCCACTCGGGGATGAGGTTCCCGAGCGGGCAGCCGTTGTGGCAGAACGGGATGCCGCAGTCCATGCAGCGGGCGGCCTGCTTGGTCAGCTTCTCCTGCGGGAAGTCCTGGTAGACCTCCTGCCAGTCGCCGATGCGGACGTCCACGGGGCGGCGTGCGGGCAGCTCCCGGTCGTGCGTGAGAAAACCCTTGGGGTCAGCCATCGGTTACGCCTCCTTATCCCTGGACCGCGGCGGCCATGACCGCCTCGTCGATGTCCCGGCCTTCGATGCGGGCGGCCTCGGCGGCCGCGAGGACCCGCTTGTAGTCACCAGGCATGATCTTGCTGAATCGGGTGAGCGCGTCGTCCCAGTCGGCCAGCAGCTGCTTGGCGACCGGGGAGGCGGTCTCGGCGAAGTGCTTCTCGACCGTCTCCTTGAGGAACTCGGCGTCCTGCTCGGTGATCGCCTCGATGGCGACCATCTCGCGGTTGACCCGGGCCGGCCTGGCGTCGAGCAGGTAGGCGACGCCGCCCGACATGCCCGCCGCGAAGTTGCGCCCGGTCGGCCCGAGGACGACGGCCTTGCCGCCGGTCATGTACTCGCAGCCGTGGTCGCCGACGCCCTCGACGACCGCGGTCGCGCCGGAGTTGCGGACGCAGAACCGCTCGCCGACGACACCGCGGATGAACACCTCTCCGGACGTGGCGCCGTAGAGGGCGACATTTCCGGAAATGATGTGTCCGTCCAGCGGGGCCTCCTCGTGCGGGCGGACCGTGATGCGCCCGCCCGACAGGCCCTTGCCCAGGTAGTCGTTGGCGTCGCCGGTCAGCCGCAGCGTGATGCCGCGCGGGACGAACGCGCCGAACGAGTTGCCCGCCGAGCCGGTGAAACCGATGTCGATCGTGTTCTCTGGCAGGCCGGCTCCGCCGTACCGCTTGGTGACCTGGTAGCCGAGCATGGTGCCGACCGTGCGGTTCACGTTGCGGATGGGCAGCTCGAGCACCACGGGGGTGCCCTCGGCGAGCGCGCCCTCGGCGAGCTGGATGAGGGTGTTGTCGAGCGCGTGCTGGAGCCCGTGGTCCTGCTCGACGGTGCGCCGCAGCGGCGTGCCCGCCGGGAGCTCCGGCTGGTGCAGGATCGGCGACAGGTCGAGCCCGCCGGCCTTCCAGTGGTCCTCGGCGGCCGTCATGTCGAGCAGCTCGACGTGCCCGATCGCCTCGTCGAGCGAGCGGAAGCCCAGCTCGGCCAGGTACTCGCGGATCTCCTCGGCGATGAACTCGAAGAAGTTGACCACGAACTCGGGCTTGCCGGTGAAGCGCTTGCGCAGCTCGGGGTTCTGCGTGGCCACGCCCACCGGGCAGGTGTCGAGGTGGCAGACCCGCATCATCACGCAGCCGGACACGACCAGCGGCGCGGTGGCGAAGCCGTACTCCTCGGCGCCGAGCAGCGCGGCGATGACGACGTCGCGCCCGGTCTTGAGCTGGCCGTCCACCTGCACCACGATGCGGTCGCGCAGCCCGTTGAGCAGCAGCGTCTGCTGCGTCTCCGCCAGGCCGAGCTCCCACGGCGCCCCCGCGTGCTTCAGCGAGGTCAGCGGGGACGCGCCGGTGCCGCCGTCGTGCCCGGAGATGAGCACCACGTCCGCGTGCGCCTTGGACACGCCCGCCGCCACGGTGCCGACTCCGACCTCGGCCACGAGCTTCACGTGCACGCGAGCCTCGGGGTTGGAGTTCTTCAGGTCGTGGATGAGCTGGGCCAGGTCCTCGATCGAGTAGATGTCATGGTGCGGCGGCGGCGAGATGAGGCCGACGCCGGGCGTCGAGTGCCTGGTCTTGGCGATCCACGGGTAGACCTTGTGGCCGGGCAGCTGGCCGCCCTCGCCGGGCTTGGCGCCCTGGGCCATCTTGATCTGCAGGTCCGCGGCGTTGACGAGGTATTCGGAGGTCACCCCGAAACGTCCCGAGGCGACCTGCTTGATGGCCGACCTGCGGGTGGCGTCGTAGAGGCGCTCGGGGTCCTCGCCGCCCTCGCCGGTGTTGGACTTGCCGCCGAGCCGGTTCATCGCGATGGCGATCGTCTCGTGCGCCTCCATCGAGATGGAGCCGTACGACATCGCGCCGGTCGAGAACCGCTTGACGATCTCGGAGACCGGCTCGACCTCCTCGATCGGGACGGACGTCCGCTCGGAGCGGAGCTTGAACAGCCCGCGCAGCGTCATGAGCCTCTCGGCCTGGGAGTCCACCAGCGAGGTGTACTCCTTGAAGATCTCGTAACGGCGGCTGCGGGTGGCGTGCTGCAGCTTGAAGACGGTCTCGGGGTTGAACAGGTGCGGCTCGCCCTCGCGCCGCCACTGGTACTCGCCGCCGACCTGGAGCCGCCGGTGCGCGTTCGACGCCCTCGGGTAGGCGTGGCGGTGCCGCTCGGCGGCCTCGCGGGCCAGGACGTCGAAGCCGACGCCGCCGAGCCGTGAGGTGGTGCCGGTGAAGCAGGAGTCGATGACCTCCTGGCTCAGGCCGAGCGCCTCGAAGATCTGCGCGCCGGTGTAGGAGGCGACGGTGGACACGCCCATCTTGGACATGACCTTGATGACGCCCTTGCCGTACGCCTTGATCAGGTTCCGCACGGCCTTGCGCTTGTCGATCGGCAGTGCGCCGGTGTCGACCAGGTCCTCGACGGTCTCGATCGCCAGGTACGGGTTGACCGCGCCGGCGCCGTAGCCGACGAGCAGCGCCATGTGATGGCACTCGCGCGCCTCGCCGGTCTCGATGACCAGGCCGATCTTGGTGCGGGTCTTCTCCTGGATCAGGTGGTGGTGCACCGCGCCGGTCAGCAGCAGCGCCGGGATCGGCGCGAGCGCCTCGGAGGAGCCGCGGTCGGACAGCACGATGATCCGCGCGCCGTTCGCGATCGCCTCGGACACCTCGGCGCGGATCTCCTCCAGGCGGTGCAGCAGCGCCTCGCCGCCGCCCGACACCTGGTAGAGGCCGCTGACGACGTGCGGGTGGAAGCCGGGCAGGTCGCCCTCGTCGTTGATGTGGATGATCTTCGCGAGCTCGTCGTTGTCGATCACCGGGTACGGCAGGACGAGCTGGCGGCAGGAGGCGGGACCGGGGTCGAGCAGGTTGCCCTCCGGCCCGAGCACGCTGGCCAGCGAGGTCACCAGCTCCTCGCGGATGGCGTCCAGCGGCGGGTTGGTGACCTGCGCGAACAGCTGCGTGAAGTAGTCGAACAGCAGCCGGGGCTTCTCGCTCAGCACCGCGACGGGGGTGTCGGTGCCCATCGAGCCGATCGGCTCGGCGCCGGTCCTGGCCATCGGCGACAGGATGACGCGCAGCTCCTCCTCGGTGTAGCCGAAGGTCTGCTGTCGCCTGACGAGCGCCTCGTGCGTCGGGATCTCCCGCTGACGGGCGGGCAACTCCTCGAAGCGCACCAGCCCGGCGTGCAGCCAGTCCTCGTACGGCAGCGCGGCGGCCAGCTCGGCCTTGATCTCGTCGTCCTCGATGATCTTGCCGCGGGCGGTGTCGATGAGGAACATCCGGCCCGGCTGGAGGCGGCCCTTGCGGACCACGTCCTCGGGCCTGAAATCGAGCACGCCGGCCTCGGAGGCCAGCACGACCAGGCCGTCGGCGGTCACCCAGAACCGGCCGGGGCGCAGGCCGTTGCGGTCGAGGACGGCGCCGGCCAGGGTGCCGTCGGTGAAGGTGATCGACGCGGGGCCGTCCCACGCCTCCATCATCGAGGAGTGGAACTCGTAGAAGGCCCGGCGGGCCGGGTCCATCTCGGTGTGGTTCTCCCACGCCTCCGGGATCATCATCAGCACGGCGTGCGGCAGCGACCTGCCGCCGATGTGGAGCAGCTCCAGCGCCTCGTCGAAGCTGGCGGTGTCGCTCCCATCCGGGTCACAGATGGGGAAAAGTCGTGAAATATCGCCCGGGATGTGGGCAGACTTCAGCATCGCCTCGCGAGCCCGCATCCAGTTGCGGTTGCCCTTGACCGTGTTGATCTCGCCGTTGTGCGCGATGTACCGGTACGGGTGGGCCAGCGGCCAGCTCGGGAAGGTGTTGGTGGAGAACCGCGAGTGCACCAGCGCGATGGCGGTCTCGTAACGCTCGTCGCTCAGGTCAGGGAAGAACGGCTCGACCTGGCCGGGGGTGAGCATCCCCTTGTAGACGACCGTGCGCGAGCTGAGCGAGGGGAAGTAGACGTCCACCTCGTGCTCGGCCCGCTTGCGCAGGCAGAACGCCAGCCGGTCCAGCTCCAGGCCGCTCTCGCCGCCCGGGGAGGCCACGAAGAGCTGCGTGAAATGCGGCATGACGGCCCGGGCGCTCGGCCCCGGCAGCGCCGGGTCGACCGGCACCTCGCGCCAGCCCAGCACGTCCAGGCCCTCTTCGGCCGCGATCTCCTCGATCATGCGGACGGCGATCTGGCGGGCCTCGCCGTCGAACGGCAGGAAGGCCATGCCCACGGCGTAGGCGCCGGCCGCGGGCAGCGCGAAGTCGAGGTTCGCGCGGAAGAACTCATCGGGGATCTGCGTCAGGATCCCGGCCCCGTCGCCGGTGTCCGGCTCGCTACCCTTGGCCCCCCGGTGATCGAGATTGCACAGCGCCGTCAGCGCCTTCACCACGATCCCGTGCCCGCGGCGACCGGCGACGTCGGCAACCATGGCGACGCCGCACGCGTCGTGCTCGTTGGCGGGGTGGTAGAGGCCCTGGGGCTCGGGAAACCCGAGGTGGGCAGCAGGCATTGAATCCCTCCCGTCGTCATCGTCTGTCAAAGAACTGCTTACAGGCGGGGACGACGTTGGCCCTGCTGCGTGTGGGTAGAGGTTACCGCACCCTGCCGGAATGGTGCCCGCCACGTCCAGATTGCGAACATTGACAGCATCCCGACATTCGGACTCCACTGTCCCAAACGCCGGGACCAGGGTCCGTAATTCCCCTTGCTCTCACCGCCTCGGGGGCCCGGACGTGGCCGATAGGGTTGCCCCATGGAACGTGACGGGGTGGAGCGGCTGCTGGGCGAGGCCGGGGTCGACAGCCGGCGGCTCAGGCACGCCCTGACGCTCCTGTGCGACGGCCAGTGGTGGAGCCTGGCCGACCTGGTGCGGGAGACGGCGACGTCCAGGCGCGCCATCGAGGGGCTCCTGCGCGAGGTGGAGCTGGAAAGGTCCGGAGAGCGCTTCAGGGTCCCGCTGATGCACTCGGGCGACTACCAGGCACTGCTTGCGCTGGCCCCGCCGCCCGCCGACCCGGTCGCGCACCTGCTGCCGCACTACGAGCACATCCTGGAACGGCTCCAGGAGCTGATCGCCAAGGCCCCGCGGGCGCGCCACGTGCTCGACCACGTGTCGGCCACGCCCGAGACCGTGCTGCGCAGGGCGCTCCTGCTCGGCACGCGGTTCTGGCTGCCGGGCGCGCGGGTGCTCTGCGTCGGCGACCACGACCTCACCTCGCTGGCGCTACGGCTGGTGCACCCGGAGGCCGAGGTCACGGTGGCCGACATCGACGAGCGCATCCTGGCATACCTCGACGACCAGGGGCTGGGCGTGCACACCCGGTGGGCCGATCTACGCCTGGGCCTGCCCGCCTCGGCCCGGGGCCACGACCTGGCCATCACCGACCCGCCGTACACGCCCGAAGGCATCGGCCTGTTCGTGGCGCGCGCGGTCGAGGGCCTCAAGGACGACGGCCGGGTGCTCCTCGCGTACGGCGCCAGCGAGCGGACGCCGGCGCTGGCGCTGAAGGTCCAGAACGAGCTGTCCGCGCTCAACCTCGCCTATGAGGCCATTTACCCGGACTTCAACAGATATTTCGGTGCGGAAGCCATCGGCTCGGCGGCCGACCTCTACATCCTGCGCCCCACCAGCAAGACCCGCCCCGCCGTCGCCGCCCGCCTCGACCGGCTCGCCACCGCCATCTACACCCAGGGGCCCCAGGCGATCGAGTCCGTCCCCAAGCAGGCCGACGGCCCGCCCCACGCCGCGGCGGCCGACGCCGACCTGCTGGTCGGCGACTGGCCCAAGGACCTCCCCCAGCCGCGCGTCAAGCTCACCACCTGGCTGGCCAAGCCGTACGCCGCCTCGGTGCGGCGGGTGGCCGTCGCCCTGCCCGCCGGGCTGGAGGCGGCGCTCCCCCGCGTGCTGCTCGCCACCCGCGCCGAGCACGTCCGCGTCCTGCTGGCGGAGCCGGCCTCCTTGCCCGCGCCGGTCCCCGACGTGCTCGCCGACGTCTACGAGCTGACCACCGGCGCTCACACCCTCGACGCGGCCAGGCTTCCGCAGCCCGACGGTGACGCCGCCCAGGTGCTGCGCCGCGTCCTCGACCACGGGCACGCCAAGCTGGCCAACACCTGGCGCGAGGCGCTCATCGCGGTGGCCAGGGCGCAGGGCGCGACGCTCACCAAGAACGACGCCCGCGCCCTCATCCGGCAGAGCGCCCCCTGGTCGGAAGGCGTCACCCCGCTGGAAGCGCCGCTGCACCGGCTGGCCGCCCTGCCCGCCGCGGTCGCCGAAACGGTCGCCCGCCTGTCCACAACCACCTGACGGCCACAACGCCCGTCGGCCTCGCGGTTCCACGAACGCCTGACCTCCTCGGCCGCAACGCGCTCTGGGCCCTCCTTTCCGCGACCCTGTGCCCACTTGGCCGCGAAGTAGCCAGGCATGGCGACACCCAGCCCGCCAGGACATCCGGCTGTGCGATGCGGTGGTCAGGTCGCGGCGATGACGCGGCCCTGCACGACGCGCCCCAGGCCGTCGAGGGCGATCAGCGTCGGCACCAGGTCAGGGGCGGCACCGGACCGGGTCGCGCCCGCCCAGCTCACCGTGACGTAGTGGCCCATGGCCCTGGCCTCGGCCCGGCTGCGCGAGGCGTCGAAGGTGACGGCCTGCCCGACGAACCCGTCCTTGCCCAGCGCCGCCACCAGCGCGTCGGCGGCGCGCCCGTCGGAGAGGTTGAAGATCACGAACTGCCCCGCCACCCCGTCGCCCGTGTACGCGGCCCGCAGCGCCTGGGTGCAGCCGGGGGCGTCGACGCCGGCGAGCGCCTCGCCGCAGTCGGCGAACTGCTCGGTCTGGCCGCGCTTGAGCGCGCCGAGCCGCTCGGTGGCGGGCGTGAACACCTCCGCCGGCGTGAGCGGGGCAGCGTCGCGCTGCCGGGAGTCGATCAGCGTGTACAGCGCGGAGGTGGGCTCAGCCCTGAAGGCGGCGGGACGCGGGGTGTCGCCCCGGGTCAGCAGCCAGACGCCGGCGCCCAGCAGCACCGCGGCGACCGCCGCCAGCGGGATCACGACACGGACCGGCATCAGGACGCCGGCCCCGTGATCGCGACCACCCTGCGGTAGACGGCCTTCTCCGCGCCCCGCAGCGCGAGCGTGAGGGAGACGAAGTCGTCCTTCGGGTTGGGCTCGCGGCCGTCGGCCCTGCCGATCCAGACCAGGCCGACGTAGTGGCCGAGCGCGTAGCCGCCCGCCTCGGTGTGGCCGCCCTGCGGGAAGGAGACCTTGGCGCCGTCGAGCAGTTTCGCCCAGCCGCCCCGGTAGAGCGTCTTCAGTGAGTCGACCAGCTCGGTCGCCGCCTCGCCGTCGCGGAGGTTGAGCAGGGTGTACTGGCCCAGGTAGCGGCCGTCGGAGCTGACGTACAGGCCGCGCGCCGCCTGGCTGCAGCCTGCGTCGCCGAGCTGGTCGAGCAGTTCCTCGCCCCACATGGCCGCCGCGCAGTCGTTGTCGACGCGGCTGCCGGCGAGCTTGAGGGTCAGCTTCTTCTCCCCGGTGAGGGTGCGCTGGCCGAACACCTCTTCCTTGGTGAGCGGCTTGGCGTCCTTGGCCCGCGTGCCGACCGGCGCGAACAGCTTGGGCGAGGACCAGGCGTGGAACTCCACCGGCAGGTCGGAGTCGAGGGCCAGCACGGCGGCGCTGGCCTGCCGCTCGGGGGCGTACTCGCCGAGTGACGCCACGACCGTGACCAGCCCCGCGGCCATGGCCAGCACGCCGGCCACCGAGGCGATGATCACCAGGAGCTTCTGCCGCTGTGGCTGGATGCCCAGGTGGGTGAGGATGGGGAACTGCCAGTCGGAGCGCGGCGTGCGGCGTCGCTTGCGGGGGGCGGGTCTGTTCACAGTCCAGAGGCTCCGATCAGGGAGCCGAGCCCGAAGGTGAGCCCGGCGGCGAGCACGCCGACGACCAGCTGGCGCAGCCCGGAGTACCACCACGTGCGCGCGGTCACCGTCGAGACCAGCGCGCCCGCGCCGAACAGCGCCAGGCACGACAGCACCGCCGACAGCCACAGGCTCGTGACGCCAAGCAGGTACGGCAGCAGCGGCAGCACGGCGCCCGCGCTGAACGACAGGAACGACGAGACCGCGGCCACCCGGGGCGAGGGCAGGTCGCCGGGATCGACGCCCAGCTCGTTCTGCGCGTGGATCTCCAGGGCCTGGTCGGGGTTCCTGGAGATCTGCTCGGCCACCCGGTCGGCCAGCTCAGGCTCGACGCCCCTGCCGACGAAGACCTCGGCGAGCTCGGCCTGCTCGGCCTCCGGGTGGCGCTCCAGCTCGCGCTTTTCGACGGCGATCTCGGCCAGCGCCAGCTCGCGTTGGCTGGCGACCGACACGTACTCGCCGCCGGCCATGGAGAACGCGCCCGCGGCCAGCCCGGCGATGCCGGCCAACGAGATGATCTTGGCGTTCGAGGTGCCGCCGGCGACGCCCGCGATGAGCGCGAAGTTCGACACCAAGCCGTCCATCGCGCCGAACACCGACGGCCGCAGCCAGCCGCCGTTGACGTCGCGGTGCTGGTGGTGGATCTCCGCGCGGCCGGTCATCGCGCGTTCTTCTCCTCCGGGACGCCTTCCGCGGCCTTGACCGCCGCCCCGTCGGCCTCGACGTCGGCCCCCTTGTCAGCCCCGTCGTCGGCGCCGTCACCGGTGCTGTCACCGGTGCTGTCACCGGTGCTGTCGTCGGCCTTGTCATCGGGGCGGGCGGCGTCGTCGCCGGGCTCTGCGGGCCGGTCGGCGGGCGGGGCGACCTCGTGCGCGGGGTCGTCGGAGCCGCTCTGCCCGGCCTCCTGCTCGGCCTGCTCGGCGTCGCCCGCGGGGACGACGAACTCGGGGGTGTCCTTGTTCCTGGTCGCGAAGAAGTAGATCAGCGCGCCGACGAACACCACGATGGACGTCCACTGGTTCAGCCGCAGGCTGAGGAAGGTGACCGCGTGGTCGACGCCGCCGACGGGGTCGATGCGCAGGCCCTCGACCCAGAACCGGCCCAGCGTGTAGCCGGCGACGTAGAGGGCGAACAGCCGCCCGTGCCGCAGCGTGAACCGGCTGCCCACGAGGAGCAGCACGAAGCCGAGCGCGATGTCCCAGATCGACTCGTACAGGAACGTCGGGTGGTAGAGGACGCCGGGCTCGCCGCCGTGCTGCTGGTCGATCTCCAGACCCCACGGCAGCGTGGTCGGGCCGCCGTACAGCTCCTGGTTGAACCAGTTGCCCCAGCGGCCGATGGCCTGCGCGAACGCGATGCCGGGCGCGACGGTGTCTGCGACGGCGCTGAGGGACAGGCCGCGCCTGCGGCAGGCCCACCAGACGCCCACGCCGCCGAGCGCGATCGCGCCCCAGATGCCCAGCCCGCCTTCCCAGATGAACAGGGCCTGGTAGGGCTTCTTGATCGCGCGGTCGCCGAAGTACGTCTGCCAGTCGGTGATGACGTGGTAGAGGCGACCGCCGATCAGGCCGAAGATCACCGCGGGCACCGCGATGTCGATGATCGTGCCCTTCTGACCACCGCGCGCGCGCCAGCGGCGCTCGCTCAGCCAGACGGCGAAGACGACGCCGAGCACGATGCACAGAGCGTAGGCCCGGATCGGGATGAATCCGAGGTACCAGACCCCTTCTGCAGGGCTGGGAATCGAGGCTAGGGGCATGTCAGGTGAGGGTAGCGGACGTGCGGCTACTTGGGCGCCTTGGTGACCGCATCACGCAGCTCCTGCGGGGCGAAGATGACCGTGTTCTCCAATTCCGTCCCGTTCAGTTTGACCGTCGGGGTGCCCTTGAGCTTCTGCTCGGTGTTGACCTTGACGCTGTAGTCGGCCTGCGCCTGGGCGTGCTTCTGGCCGGTGACGCAGGTGTCGAAGCCGGGGGCCGTCACTCCGGCCTCCTTGCCCCAGGTGACGAGCTGGTCGGTCTTGAACCCCTCGACGGTCTCGGAGGGCTGGTTCTTGAACAGGGCGTCGTGATAGGCCACCCACTGCTTGCCGTCGGCCACGCAGCGTGCCGCCGCGCCCGCGCGGATGGAGTTGGACTTGGCCGGATCCTGCCCGAAGATCGTGATCGGGTGGTAGACGACCTTGGCCTTGCCCTCGGCCGCGAGGTTCCTGAAGGTTGAGCCGCTGACCTCCTCCATCTGCTTGCAGGCGGGGCACTGGAAGTCCTCGAAGATGTCGACCACGGGCTTGGTGACGCCCGGCTTGGCCATCACGACCGAGCCGTCGGCCTGCACAGTGGTCGGCGCCAGCCCGTTGGCGGCCTCCTCCGACTGGGAGCGGCTCGCCGCGTACAGCCAGCCAGCCCCGACCGCGGCGATCGCGACCACACCGACGGAGAAGTACGTGACCACCTTTCTGCGCTGCTCGCGGGAGCGTTCCAGCTCCTGCTGCTCCTTGATCTTCTCCCGCGCCGACTTCGCGCGGCCGGCCTTGCCCATCAGTCGTTCTCCTCTTTCTCACGGTTGCGCTCGCCACCGGCCAGCCCCAGGGCCTGGTCGAGCGCGAAGCGTCCGGGTGGGAAGCGTGCGGTCCAGGCGCCGAGCAGCACGAGGCCGAAGTCGCGCAGGATGTCGAGCAGGTACGTCGGCTCCTGACCGGCCCCCAGTTGGCCGCCGCCGCCGAAACAGCCGCAGTCGATCCGCAGGCCGTTCGCCCATGCCCAGGCTATGCCAAAGACGAAGGCGAACATGAGCAGCGCGGCGACTACCGCGGCCACCCTGGTCAGCAGGCCGATGACCAGCAGCACTCCGACGACGATCTCCAGGATCGGCAGGCCGTAGCCCACCATGGTGGCGACCGAGTCGGGCAGCAGCTGGTACGCCTTGACCGCCAGCACGGAATCGGACGGGTTGCCGATCTTCAGGCCCCCCGCCGATATCAGCACCACGCCCAGCACGAGCCGGGCGACGGTCGTCACCCAGGGTACCGTCGATCTGGCGCGCAGTGACGCTTCTGACGCGACCACAGGCCACACTCCTCTTCCTCTGCGCCGGGATGGGCACAGTATCCGGAGCCCATCTGATCACGGAGAGGATAAGCCTCAGCTAAGGCAGGTTCGCACCGCGCGGCGCGGCGGGGAAGCCGCGATACTGCTGTGCGCGGAACTCACTGGGAGGAATGCCTGCGCGCCGGGTGAACAGGCGGGTGAAGTAGGCGGGGTCGGCGTAGCCGACGCGGCGCGCCACCGCGGCCACCGGCAGGTCCGTGGTGGCCAGCAGGTCCTTGGCGTGGGTGAGCCTGATCGACAGCAGGTAGTCCTTGGGGCTGCACCCGGCCAGCCGCCGCACGGCCCGGCGCAGCTCGGCCAGCGGCATCCCGAGCCGGCTCGCGTGCTCGGCGACCGAGTCGGGCAGGCAGGCGTCCCTGGCCAGCCCTGCCAGCACCGGGTCGCCGTGCGGGTCCTCGTCGGCGCGGCTGTTCCTGAGCGCGACCAGCACCTCGTGCACGATGGCGGAGGTCTCCACCTCCAGGTAGGGGCTGCCTCTGCGGCACGCGCGGGCGATGCGGCCGATGGCGCGGACGGCGGGTTCCGCGGTGGTGAGCGGGGTGACGGGGGTGTCGGCGGCCACGAAGCCGAGGTCCTGGTAGGCGGTGGCGGCGGGTCCGGTGAAGTCGACGAACCACTCGCTCCAGCCGGGAGCGTGCGGCGCGTAGTGGTGCTGGAGTCCGGGAAGCAGCCAGATGGCGGCGGGCGCGGCCACCTCGACGGGCGGGCCGCCGGCGTGCGAGAACCAGCCGCTGCCCTCGGTGACGACGATGGCGACGTGGTGGTTCAGCGTGCGCGGGCCGACGGCGGGGAGCCTGCCCTCCTGGTGTCCGACGCCGAGGCAGGCCAGGCCGAGCCGGTGGTGGACGGGTCCGGGCGTGAGGTAGTGCATCCACTGCCTGAGCGTCATCAGGCCCTCCCAAGTCCAACAGGTCCCCGGGTTTGTCCATGGCCGGCGAATGGCCTGCTCGGCGAGGCTGCGGGGGGAAGACTCAACGTACGGGAAGACATATGCGAAATTTCACGATCGATGGTGAATTGTTTAGGTTGGACGGCGCGGAGTTCCGGGTGCTGTCCGGAGCGCTCCACTATTTCAGGGTCCATCCGGACCTGTGGCGGCA
The DNA here is from genome assembly GCF_040300065.1 of Nonomuraea sp. NPDC000554. NCBI lineage: Bacteria > Bacillati > Actinomycetota > Actinomycetes > Streptosporangiales > Streptosporangiaceae > Nonomuraea > Nonomuraea sp. NPDC000554. Next base: position 184,944 of record NZ_JBEPDC010000015.1, read on the forward strand.
CAGGCTGTCGATGCTCAGGGCGATGGGCCTGAACACCGTCGAGACGTACGTGCCGTGGAACCTGCACGAGCCGCGCCCCGGCGAGTTCCGCCGCCTGGACGAGCTGGCCCGTTTCCTCGACGCCGCCGCGGCCGAGGGGCTGCTGGCGATCGTCAGGCCCGGGCCGTACATCTGCGCCGAGTGGGACAACGGCGGGCTGCCGTCCTGGCTCACCGGCAAGGTGCGCACGAGCGACCCCGGCTACCTGGGCCAGGTGGACCGTTACTTCGACCGGCTGATCCCGCTGGTGGCGGAGCGGCAGGTGACGCGCGGCGGCAACGTGATCATGGTGCAGGTGGAGAACGAGTACGGCTCCTACGGCAGCGACCGGGCCTACCTGCGCCACCTGGCCGACGGGCTGGTGGCCAGGGGCGTCGAGGTGCCGCTGTTCACCTCCGACGGCCCGGCCGACTGGCTCCTGACCGGCGGCGCCGTCCCGGGCGTGCTGGCCACGGTGAACTTCGGCTCGGACCCGGAGCAGGCGTTCGCCACGCTGCGCGCGCACCGTCCGGGCGAGCCGCTGTTCTGCATGGAGTTCTGGTGCGGCTGGTTCGACCACTGGGGGCACAAGCACGTCACCCGCGAGGCCGAGGACGCGGCGGACGTCCTGGAGCGGACGCTGGCCACCGGCGCGTCGGTCAACATGTACATGGCGCACGGCGGCACCAACTTCGGCGGCTGGGCCGGCGCGAACCAGACAGGCGAGCTCGCCACCGGCGAGTGGCGGCCCACGGTGACCTCCTACGACTACGACGCGCCGATCGACGAGCGGGGAGCGCCGACGGAGAAGTTCTGGCGGTTCAGGGAGGTGCTCTCGCAGTACGCGGGCGAGCTGCCCGACGTCCCGCCGACGCCGCCCGCACTGCCGCCCGCGACGCTGCTCCCCACCGGGTCGGCGCGGCTGGCCGACGTCCTGGACGCGGTCGCCCTGCCGGAGGTGACGGCCGCGACCCCGCCCTCGTTCGAGGACCTCGGCCTGCACCACGGCCTCGTGCTCTACCGGGTGGAGGTGCCGGGCCCGCGCGGGCCGCAACCGCTGACCGTGCGCGGCCTGCACGACCGCGCGCACGTCCTGGTGGACGGCGAGCAGGTCGCGGTCCTGGAGCGCGGGCAGCCGGCGCCCGTCCTGGAGGTGGCCGGGCCCGCCACAGTCGAGCTGCTGGTGGAGTCGATGGGCAGGACCAACTACGGGCCGCTGGTCGGCGAGCGCAAGGGCCTCCTCGACGGGGTGCTGCACCGCCAGCAGTACCTGCACGAGGTCGGCGCGCGGGCGATCCCCCTCGACGAGCTGCCCGAGGTGCCGTTCCACAAGGAGGTGACCGGCGAGGGGCGGGCGTTCTTCCGCTTCTCGCTGGAGGTCTCCGAGCCCGCCGACGCGTTCCTGGAGCTCCCCGGCTGGGGCAAGGGGTACGTCTGGGTGAACGGGTTCTGCCTGGGGCGCTACTGGGAGCGCGGTCCGCAGCGGACGCTGTACGTCCCCGCGCCGCTGCTGCGGGCGGGCGGGAACGAGATCGTGGTGCTGGAACTGGACGGGCCGGGCCCGGCGCTGGAGGTCCGCGCCGAGCCCGACCTGGGCTGACCCCAGGAGCGGTCAGGCGCAGTGGAAGCGGGCGGCGCCCCAGTCGGCGTGGTCGTTGCCGTTGCCGTCACCGCCGTCGTCCACGACCAGGTCCACGTAGCGGGCGCCGGTGAGGTCGGCGCTCAGCTCGTAGGCCGGGTCGGCCGCGCGCAGCACCGGCGTGCGGGCCCTGACGGCGCCGTCGGCTTCCACGGTGTACCGCACGGAGCCGCGCGTGGCCTGCACGTCGTCCACGCCGACGGACGCCGTGAAGGCCGCGCACCGGCCGCCGAGGTAGTAGCGGATCCTGGCGGGCGCGTGCGTGCCCAGCCCCTTGGGGAAGCTCTGGCCGCCGATGAGGATCGGCGTGCCGTCGCCCGCGCCCTTGTCGCCGTTGGAGCGGTCGCGCTCGGCTGGCCCCCAGCCGTTGTCGGCGCTGAGCCACTCCAGGTCGCTCGCCCAGGCGTCCGAGCCGGGCGGGGGCGGCAGCGTCCGCACGCTCGCCACCGCGTCGACGGACCTGGCGCTCCCGCCGGTGGTGTAGCCGGCGGTGGCCTTCAACTCGTACGCCTGGTAGGCGGCGTCAGGGGGCGGCGTCACCTTCCAGGCGGTCTTCAGCGTGCCGCCCGGCTCGACGGCGCCGCCGCCCTCGCCGGTGACCGTCCAGCCCTCCGGCACGGCCAGCGTCACCTTGACGTCCGTCGCCGCCGCGTCCTCGAGGTTGGTGAACGTGATGGTGACGTCGTTGGCCGTGCCCTGCTCGAACGCCGCCGAGGCCGGGTCCACCCGCAGCGAGGCGCACGCCTGCGTGCCGGGAGCCGCCCCCAGGTCGGTGACGGTGAAGTCGTCCAGGACGAAGTCCGCGCCCGCCTGCTCGGGCTGGAGCGAGCGCAGCCCCACCCAGGCGTCGCCGCAGCCCGCGACGACCCGCTCGGTGAAGCGGGCGGTGGAGCGCTGCTCGGGCAGCGGCGTGCGCCGCGTCTCGACGCTGGAGCCGGCCTTGTCGTAGCCGGTCACCCACGCGTACGTGCCCTGCTGGGCGTTCTGGTAGTCGAACGACACCTCGTAGGCGTGTCCGGGCTGGAGGGCGGCCGTCCACGGGACGGTCCGGTAGACCAGCCCCTGCCGTTCCTCGTGGACCTTCAGCGACCAGTCGCCGGACAGGACGTCGTCGATCGTCTTGCCGTTCCAGCCCGCCTGCGTGTACGGGTCGTGGCGCTGCGACAGGTGGGTGCGGGCGTCGAACGCGCCTCCGGCGTCGCCCTTGACGAACGGGCCCCAGCCCTGCTCGGCCGATTCGAACGTCTCGGTGCCGGACGGCCTGTCGCGCCTGACCAGCCGCACGTCGTCCACCCGCACCCGCGCGGCGCCGTCGGCGGCGCTGAGCCGCAGCGTGGCCGTGCTCCTGGACGCGGTGAAGGTGACCTTGACCCGCTGGAAGAAGGTGTCGTGCTTCTCGTCGGAAGCGATGTAGTTCCTGGCCGTGGAGCGGTGGATCGTCACAGACTCGCCGCCCGCTTCCAGTTTCGTGTCTCTCGTCCGGCCGGGCTCGACCTCGATCGCGGCCGAGGCGGTGTAGGTCTGGCCCGGTCTGAGGCCCTTGAGCCGCTGCTCCAGGGTGGCCGCCACGCCGCCGTCGAGCAGCGCCACCCGCTGGCCGAGCGCGTTCGTCTCGGCGCGCACCGGGCCCGTGACGTCCCAGCCGTCGAGCTTGTCGCTGTTGAAGCCGGGGTCGGCCACGCCGCTGCCCTCGCCCCAGCCGGGGTCGGGCCGCTTGGGCGCCCTGCCGGGGTACAGCACGTACGGGACGCCTGCCTCGGCCCGCAGCGTGATCTTGCCGTTGACGGGGGTGACGGTGCCGACCTCGACGCGTCCCTGGTCGGTGAGCCGGTAGACGGTCAGCGGACGGTCGGAGTCCCAGGTGGTTGCGCCGCCGGCCGGGTTGTAGTGGTAGTACCGGCCCTGCCACGGCAGCAGGTACGTGCCGCCGTCGAGCACCTTGTGGCCGCCGTCGAACCACTCGCGCCTGCCGTCCTTGAGCGTGCCGCGCACGCCGCCGGTGAAGACGATCTCGTCGGCGTTCCAGTCGACGATCTGCTGGTGCTGCAGGAACTTGGCGGGCAGGTTGTGCTCCCAGATGTTGCGGTAGAAGGCCGTGAAGTCGTTCTCCGCGGTCCAGCCCTCGAACTCGACGATGCGGGCGTTGTCGAGGATGGGGTGGGCGTTCCAGACGTCCTTCTCGCTGTTGCGGATGAACCTGATGATCTGGGAGTTGAGCCCCTTGTTGGTGGCTCCGCCGTAGTTCAGGTCGTTGGCCCAGTGCGCCCACAGGGAGGCCCGCTCCAGCTTGTCGGCCCACTCGGTGGCCACCTGCCAGCCCTGCTTGCGCAGCTCGGCCAGGGTGCGGTCGGCGACCCAGCCGTGCGGCCTGAACACGTCCACGTACAGGACGGCCAGGTTGCCGGCGGTCTCGTCGCGCAGCTGCTTGAAGCGCCTGGCCAGAGTGCCGGCGGCCAGGTCCCGGCGCTGGTCGATCGGGTACGACTGGTCGAGCCAGTTCCAGCCCTTGGCGTTCTTGTCGACCAGCTGCTCGGAGAAGTTCCTGGCCTCCGGGTAGGACTCGGTGGCGTTGACGTGCACGCCGAAGGTGGCGTTCCACTCCTTTCCGGACGTCAGCAGTGTGTTGAGGTCGCTCAGGCCGCCGGCGCGCCTGTTGTAGTTGCCGCCGTAGTCGGGGTGGGCGGAGTCGTGGCCCTCCGACTGGTAGCCCTTGAGCAGCGCCAGCTGGCCCAGGCCGTCGGTGGCCAGGGAGATGCGCTTGACGTCGTCCAGGGTGCGCAGGAACGGGTGGGTGGCCTGGCTGGAGAAGTTGAACGGGATGTGGGTGATCACCCGGTTCTTCGTCTGGTCCGCGCCCAGCGGCCTGACCTCGATGCCGCGGAAGGCGATGGCGCCGTCCTGCCAGTCGAGGGTCCCGTCGCCGTTGGCGTCGGGGGTGATCGCGACCCTGGCCCAGGGGAGATCGTCGGTGAAGGGGGCGCCGGTGCCGCGGTAGGTCCACTGGCCGCTCCAGACGCCGACGCGGACCGTGCCGTCGGCGTCCTTCCTGGCCTGGTGCCAGAAGCGGGCCGCGTCCTTGTCGGTCGGGCCGGAGGGCTTGTCGTAGGTGGAGTTCGACTCGACGGCGGCGGCCAGGGCGGCCGTGTTGACGATCGCGTAGCTCGCGCCGACGGGGGCGGCCTCGGGGCTCGTCTCCGCCGTGACCCGGGCGAAGACGTCGGCGGTGCGGGTGGAGTTGGGGTCCAGCCTGGTGAACGCGGTCGCGGCGCCCGGCTGGTCGCTGGACACCGACACCAGGTCGTGCCCCGGCAGGTCGATCGTGTTGACGCGGAACGCCTCTGTGTCGCGGACGGCGTCGACGGCGAACGTCGTCACCCGGCTCCTGACGCCGAGGCTGGCCTCCAGGGCGACGCCGGCGAGGTCGGGGAAGGTCAGCCGGTAGCGGGCGGTCGCGCCGTCGTTGCCGGTCAGCGCCACGGTGGCCGGGTAGGGCTTGCCGTTCAGCACGACGGCGGGGACGCCGGTGCTGCCGCCCATCGTGGCCCCGCCGGCCCGGTCGGTGTAGCGCAGGACCCTGGGGAAGGCCGGGTCCAGCTCGACGGACAGCTCTCTGGACGTGATCGTGATCGGCTGTGCCACCGTCGCCGGCCTGGGTGCCAGGTTCTGCTGCGTGGGCGTCGGCAGCGCCTCCGTGGCGGACGGCTCAGGCGACGCCAGCTCGTAGGCCGGCGAGGGGACGGGGGTCGGCGTGGGCTCCGCCCGGGCGGGCGTGACCACGGCGAACGCAGGGGCCAGCGCGGCTGAGGCGACGGCTAAGGCGAGGGTGATGGGACGTCGACGCATACGGGTCCTTTCACGGGAATGCGTCACACTTCCTGGGCCCCGATACCATCGCCCGCCACCACGACCCGCGCCATGGACTAAAGGCGCGAATACTTGCACTTATCCGCTTACACGTGGCACTTCTGACAGAACCGGTAAAACCCCACCCCATGCTCACCCGACGTCCCCAAGAGGTCCACCCGCAAGTTCCACGACCCGCCACCACGGCGTGAACAGCGTCACGCGCGGGCGGCGCCATGCGAACGGCGTCACGCGCGTGAGCGGACCCCTTCGGCCATCGAGCGCGCCAGTTCGGAGATCGAGGCGCGGCCCGCGGCCTCGTCGGGGGCGTCGAGGATGCGGCGGATGAACGCCGATCCCACGATGACCCCGTCGGCGTAGGCCGCCACCTCCGCCGCCTGGGCGCCCGTGCCGACGCCGAGGCCGACGCAGACCGGCAGGTCGGTGTGCGCGCGGGTGCGCTTGACCAGGTCCTCGGCCGCCACGTTGACGGTCTCCCTGGCCCCTGTGACGCCCATCAGGGACGCCGCGTACACGAACCCGGTGCAACAGTCGACCACGGCCTGAATGCGCTCCTCCGTGGAACTGGGGGCCACCAGGAAGACGGTGTCGATGCCGGCCTCGGCGGAGGCCGCGCGCCAGGGCTGCGACTCCTCCGGGGTCAGGTCGGGGGTGATCGTGCCGGTGCCGCCCGCGCTGGCGAGGTCGCGCGCGAAACGCTCGGCGCCGTAGCGGTCGATCGGGTTCCAGTACGTCATGACGAGCGTGGCCGCGCCCGTGGCGGCCACCCCTTCGACGGTGCGCAGGACGTCGGCGATGCGGGTGCCGTTGAGCAGCGACCGGTGCACGGCGTCCTGGATGGTCGGCCCGTCCATCAGCGGGTCGGAGTACGGCAGGCCGATCTCGATGACGTCGCAGCCCGCCTCGACCAGGGCGGCGGCCGCGGCGATCGCGCCGTCCTTGGAGGGGAAGCCCGCGGGCAGGTAGCCGACGAGCGCGGCCCGGTTGTCGGCCTTCGCCTTGGCGAACACCGTCTGAAGAGTAGTCATGATGGTCCGTTCTCAGTGATCGAGGCCGCGTCGTCGGGCTACGCCGTCACAGGTTGAAGTACTTCATGGCGGTGCCCATGTCCTTGTCGCCGCGCCCGGAGAGGTTCACCAGGATCGTCGCCCCGGACCCGAGCTCGCGGCCCAGCTCCAGCGCCCCCGCCAGGGCGTGCGACGACTCGATCGCCGGGATGATGCCCTCGGTGCGGGCCAGCAGCGAGAAGGCGCTCATCGCCTGGTCGTCGGTGACGCCGTGGTAGGTGGCGCGGCCGCTGTCCTTCAGCCAGGCGTGCTCGGGCCCGACGCCCGGGTAGTCGAGGCCGGCCGAGATGGAGTGCGACTCGACGGTCTGGCCCTCGTCGTCCTGCAGCACGTAGGTGCGCGAGCCGTGCAGGACGCCGACGGACCCGGCGGTGAGCGTGAGCGCGTGCTCGCCGCTGTCCAGGCCGTGGCCGGCCGCCTCGTAGCCGTGCAGCTGGACGCCCTGGTCGTCGAGGAAGGCGTGGAAGATCCCGATGGCGTTGCTGCCGCCGCCGACCGCCGCGCAGATCGCGTCGGGCAGCTCTCCGGTCAGCTCCAGCATCTGGCGGCGGGCCTCGACGCCGATGATGCGCGCGAAGTCGCGGACGATCTCGGGGAACGGGTGCGGCCCCGCCACGGTGCCGAACAGGTAGTGCGTGGTGTCGACGTTGGTGACCCAGTCGCGGAACGCCTCGTTGATGGCGTCCTTCAGGGTCTGGGAGCCGTTGGTGACGGGCACCACCGTGGCGCCGAGCAGCTTCATCCGGGCCACGTTCAGCGCCTGGCGCTCGGTGTCGACGGCGCCCATGTAGATGACGCACTCGAGGCCGAGCAGCGCCGCGGCGGTGGCGGTGGCCACGCCGTGCTGGCCCGCGCCGGTCTCGGCGATGACCCGCTTCTTGCCGAGCCGCTTGGTCAGCAGCGCCTGGCCCAGCACGTTGTTGATCTTGTGGGCGCCGGTGTGGGTGAGGTCCTCGCGCTTGAGCACGATCCGCGCGCCGCCCGCGTGGTCGCTGAAGCGCGGCACATCGGTCAGCGTGGTCGGCCTGCCCGCGTACGTGCGCAGCAGGTGGTCGAACTCGCGGACGAACTCGGGGTCGCTCTTGGCCTTCTCGTAGACGGCGGCGACCTCGTCCAGCGCCGGGATGAGCGCCTCGGGGACGTAGCGGCCGCCGAAGATGCCGAACTTGCCGTGCACGTCGGGGTCGTCGCCGTGGGCGCCGTTGCCCGCCAGGTCGGCGGCGGTGATGATGGAGCCTTCGTGTGCCACTTGCTATCCCTCTGCTCCGTGGTCGGGGCGCGTCGCGGGATGGGCGCCGGCGGTCACCAGCGCCTCCACTGCCCTGCGCGGATCCTTGCCGGTGACCAGGCTCTCCCCGACCAGGACGGCGTCGGCGCCGGCCCTGGCGTAGGCGAGCAGGTCGTGCGGGCCGCGCACGCCCGACTCGGCGATCTTGATGACATTATCGGGGATCTTCGGCGCCAGCTTGGTGAAGACATCGCGATCGACCTCGAGTGTCTTCAGATTCCTGGCGTTGACCCCGATCACCCGGGCACCCGCCGCGACCGCCCGCTCCAGCTCCTCGTCGGTGTGGACCTCGACCAGCGGCGTGAGCCCGATCGACTCGGCCCGCTCGATCAGCGAGACGAGCGCCTCCTGCTCCAGGCAGACGACCATCAGCAGCACCAGGTCGGCGCCGTGCGCGCGGGCCTCCCACAGCTGGTAGGAGGTGAGGACGAAGTCCTTGCGCAGGATCGGGATGTCGACGCGGGCGCGCACGGAGGCCAGGTCGTCGAGGCTGCCGCCGAACTTGCGCTGCTCGGTCAGCACGCTGATCACGTGCGCGCCGCCGGCCTCGTAGTCGGCGGCCAGCGACGCCGGGTCGGCGATGGCGGCGAGCGCGCCCTTCGAGGGGCTGGAGCGCTTGACCTCCGCGATCACGGAGACCCTGTCGCCGCCGAGCGCGGCGAACGCGTCGCGGGGCCCGGAAGCCCGCTCGGCCCGCCGCTTGAGCTCGTCAAGCGACACGGCCTGCTGGCGTGCGGCGAGGTCGGCGCGCACCCCGTCGAGGATGTCGTCGAGGACACTCGGCCTTTCGGTCCGCTCACTCACGCGCTTGGGGTCCCTCCGGTCGGCAACTGGGGGCGGCAGGAAGTTCGCGTCGCGTACGCTCCCGGCCTTGTACTGCGATGCTATCGGCCCCGCCGAGGTCACCTCACCACAGCCCCCGGCTACGGCGCGAGGAATGCCCCGAACGGTAGGTTACGGACCACCCAGTAGACGAGCACCACGCCGAGGAACGCCCACACCCATCCGGGATGCGCGAGTGTCGCCCTCCTGGGTCTGCCCTGCCAGGAGCGGACCAGCCAGCGGCCCCACCAGAACACCAGGAACGGCAGCATGACCACCGCGAGCGGGTTCAGGCCGAGCGCGGCCACCGGGTCGAGATGGGCGAGCGCGTGGATCGTGCGCAGCGTGCCGCATCCGGGGCAGTACCAGCCGGTGACCCAGAGGAACGGGCAGGTCGGGTAGTGACCGGGCTGGTTGGGGTCGACCGCGCCGACGAACGCGAAGACGGCTCCGGCCGCCGCGGCGACGCCGAGCGGCGCGAGCACCGACCTGAGGCGGTCGGTGCCGCGCCGCTCGAGGTTCGCAAGGCTCACATCAGTATCCGTAGGTCGATGAAGCGGTCGACGCGAGGATCACGAACAGCAGGACGTACCCCACGATGATGAGGACCTCGGCGATGATGCCGAAGATCAGCGCCCGCTTCCACCAGGTCTTGGCTTCCTCGGACGCCTGCATCGCGCCCTGGTAGTCGCCGGCCTGCCACTTCGAGTTCACCTGCGACGACTTGACAATCGACACGATACCGAACGGAAGGCAGCAGAACAGCGTGGTGAGGATCGCGGCGACCAGGTGGTTGTCGGGCGGCGTCGAGGGGGCGCCGTAACCGCCGGGCTGGCCGTAGCCGCCGGGGGGCTGCTGACCGTAGCCACCGCCACTCGGCGGCTGCTGACCGTAACCGCCACCACTGGGCGGCTGCTGGCCATAGCCGTAGCCACCACCGCTGGGGGGCTGCTGACCGTAACCGCCGCCGCTGGGGGGCTGCTGGCCATAGCCGCCACCACTGGGCGGCTGCTGACCGTAACCGCCACCGCCTGGAGGCTGCTGACCGTAACCACCGCCACTCGGCGGCTGCTGGCCGTAACCGCCGCCAGGCGGCTGGGCGCCGTAACCGCCGTCGCCCTGGTTTCCGTAACTCATGCTAATGACTCCTCAGGTGGTCATTCTCTGGCGAGTTGCGCGCGGCAGCCTAGCGACAAACCGCCATCCACGTGGAATAACGTCCAGGTTGCGGACAAGTTGTAACCGGACTGCGTCTCACCGCATCCGCCCGGCCACTGCTGCCGGCGGTCAGATGTCGCTGGTCGAGGCGGCCGAGCTGAGCCCGATGAGGGTCAGCCACATGCCGCCGAAGAAGATCCACATCAGCAGCCAGAGCACGATCGTGATATACGACGTGACCAGGCCGCCCACCGCCATGCCGTGGCCCTGCTCACCGGTCTTCTTGATGCGGTTGACCGCCACGTGGCCGAGGACGGCGCCGGGGATGCTGGTGAAACCGCACAGCACCAGGCCGAGGATGCCGAGGACGAGCGAGGCGACCGCCATGCCGTTCGTGCTCCTGGGCGCCGCGGGGGCGCCGTACCCGTAGCCCTGCTGCCCGTACCCGGCCTGGCCGTAGCCCTGCTGGCCGTACGCGCCCTCCCCGTATGCCTGGTTGTAGCCGCTCGCCGGCTGCTGGCCGTAAGCGCCACCGCTCGGCGGCTGCTGGCCATAGCCGTAGCTCCCGCTCGGAGGCTGCTGTCCGTAACCACCGTTGCTCACGGGCTGCTGGCCGTAGCCGCCGCCACTGGGAGGCTGCTGACCATGGCCGTAGCCGCCACCGCTGGGGGGCTGCTGGCCGTAGCCGCCGCCGCTCGGCGGTTGCTGACCGTAACCGCCGCCGGGCGGTTGCGCGCCGTAGCCCCCGCTACCGCCCTGGTCCCCGTAGCTCATGCGTCTGGCTCCTCAGATGGTTCGTGACGAGTTGCACCGGCAGCTTATTGACTAGACGTTTACCTGGAGGCGCGAGGTTCAACGGCGTGGGCAATTCGTAATACGAGCGTCACCGAGTGCGAACCGGAAGGAACGAGAGGCCCCATGGTTCGCCGGGCCCGCTGGTTCGCCGGGCCTGCGTGCGCAGGGCTAGGCGGTGGGGTCGTCGCCGCGGTCGAGGGCGTCCCAGAGGGCGCGGTCGTCACCGGGCCGGGTGCGCGCCTCGGGCGTGCCGCGCTCGTACCGGTCGGACATGCCGGCCCAGCGTCCGCCGCGGACCACCGCGACGGCTCCGCCCGCGAGCATCAGCAGCGCGCCCAGCCCGCACAGCACCGGCCACGCCGCCACCAGCGACCAGTCGAGAGCCCCCGCGGCGCGCAGCACGTTGCGCTCGCGCAGCAAGGTGAGCACCCGCTCGCCGTCGATGGCCATCCAGGCGCCCAGCCCCGCGCCCGCCCCGCACAGGGCCACCAGCACGCCGACGACCCGCCGACCGGCCCGCTTGGTCGCCAGCACCGCCACCACCCCGGCCAGCCCAGCCAGGGCCAGCGGCGTCAGCACCGGGCTCAGCTCTCCCCCGGTCGGCAGCACGAGCGCGGTCGGGGACGCACCCGCGACGCTCACCCAGGCGCGGCCCGCGGCGAGAAGCACGAGCAGGCACCCGAGCGCCGTGCCCGCCACCCAGCCCCACAACTCCCGCCTACCCGCCGCAGAGCCGGACGGGCGAGCATCCGCCGCCGCAGAGCCGGAGGGGCGAGCATCCGCCGCCGGAGGGCCCGGCTGACGCGCGTCTCCCGCCGGAGCACCGGGCGGACGTGCGTCTCGCGCCGGAGGGCCTGGCCGGTGTCCGCCCGTGGTGGGGTCCGTTCCCGCCGACGGGTCAGGGGCCTGGCCTGGATCGGTCATGGCGCCGCCGTCACCTCGAGCGGGCCGGCGTCGAAGCAGGTGCGGTCGCCGGTGTGGCAGGCGACGCCGACCTGGTCGACCTTGAGCAGGATCGTGTCGCCGTCGCAGTCGAGCGAGACCGCCTTGACGTGCTGGACGTGCCCGGACGTGTCGCCCTTGACCCAGTACGCGCTCCGGCTGCGCGACCAGTACGTGGCCCTGCCGGTGGTGAGCGTGCGATGCAGCGCCTCGTCGTCCATCCAGGCGAGCATGAGCACCTCGCCGGAGTCGTACTGCTGGACGATGGCGGGCACCAGCCCGTCGCCGTTGTGCTTGAGCCGTGCGGCGATCTCGGGGTCGAGCGACATGACGCCATTCAACCAGCCACGACGCCCGCCCCTGACATCGGACGCCGGGCAGCGGCCCGCTGTCAGCCCAGCGCCTGGGCCAGGGTGTCGTAGATCGGGAACAGCGGCGCCAGGTTGGTCCTGCGCAGGCGCCTCAGCACCTGGCCGTCGGGCGCCACCAGGGCCATGGTGCCGTCCCGGTCGCGCAGGTTGGCCAGGAGCCGCACCAGGACGCCGAGGCCGGTCGTGTCGATGAAGGTGAGCGCGCTCAGGTCGACCACCAGCCGGGGACCGTGGTCTTCCACCGCCTCATCGAGACATTTGCGAACCCTCGACACGTTGTCCACGTCCACCTCCCCCGCCAGGCTGACGACCACCAGTTCCCCGTGTCGATGTCGCGTCATCTCCAGCACGTCCACGCCCATGCTCCTCATAGCCCCGCCGCATAGTCCCGCATAGTCCCGCCACTCAGCCCGCACGAAAAGGTATACCTCGCTGCGGCGCGTCACCGAGTGTTTTGCGGAGAACGCGGTACGTGATGACGCTGCGGGGAGTAGTTTCGGTGCCACGTACGGTTTTGGAGGGATCGTCGTGAGGCACCGTGTCTCGCGCCGGGCCGGTGCCGGCGATGTGTAGGCGGGTGCTCTGCGCGACATTCGCAGGGGGGCGCGTCGCGGTCCTGCGGCGGGCGGTCCGCGAACACGCCGCCGGGCTGGGGCTGGCGGGCCGGCGGCTGGAGGACTTCGTGCTGGCCGTCAACGAGGTCGTCACGAACGCCGTCGTGCACGGCGGCGGCGGGGGTCGGCTGCGGCTGTGGCCGCGCGCGGGCAGCCTCTGGTGCGAGGTCGTCGACGACGGGCCCGGCCTGCCTTCCGGCTGGACGAGCTGGACGAGAGCGTCGAAGCCGCCGCCGGGCTTGGCGACGGGCGGCCGGGGCCTCTGGCTGACCTGCGTGCTGTGCGACCAGGTGACGATCGTGTCGGGCCCCGGCGGCACCCGCGTCACGGTCGCCGCAGTGTTGGAGTGAGCGGGGTCGGAGCCAGCGGGGTTGGGGTGAGCGGGTCAGGATCGGGCGGCGGAGACCCAGGACGCGTGCAGGTCGGCGTAGACGCCCGGCTCCTCCACCAGTTCGGTGTGCGGCCCCCGCTGGACGAGCCGTCCGGCGTCGAAGACGAGCACCTCGTCGGCGTTCTCGGCGGTGGAGAGCCGGTGGGCGATGGAGATGGCTGTGCGGCCTCTCGTGACACCTTCCAGGGCGCGGGCCAGCCGGACCTCGGTGGCCGGGTCCACCGCGGAGGTGGCCTCGTCGAGTAGCAGCAGGTCGGGGTCGGCCAGGTAGGCGCGGGCCAGGGCGACGAGCTGCCGCTCCCCCGCCGACAGCGACTCGCCGCGCTGCCCGACCGGGGTGCCGAGGCCCGCGGGCAGGCCCTCCAGCCAGTCGGCCAGGCCCAGCTCGGTCATGGCGAGCAGGATCTCCTCGCGGCCGGCGGACGGCCTGCCGTAGCGGATGTTCTCCTCCAGCGTGCCGTCGAACAGGAAGCCGTCCTGCGGGACCATCACGATCCGCTCGCGCAGCGAGGAGAAGCGGACCTGCCGCAGGTCGTGGCCGTCGACCGTGACCCGGCCCGAGGCGGGGTCCATGAGCCGGGTGAGCAGCTTGGCGAACGTGGTCTTGCCCGAGCCCGTCTCGCCGACGACCGCGATGCGGGAGCGAGGCGGGATCTTCAGCGACACCTCGCGCAGGACGGGGGCGCCGCCGGGGTAGGCGAACGCGACGTCCTCGAAGGCGACGGAGATGGGGCCGCGCGGCAGTTCCAGGCCCGACTCGCCGGGGTCGGCGACGTCCGGCGGGGTGTCGATGACGCCCAGGACGCGCCGCCAGCCCGCGACCGCGTTCTGCGCCTCGTTGAGCACCTCGGTGGCGGTCTGCAGGGGCGAGACGAACAGCGTGACGAGGAAGAGGAACGCGACCAGCCGCCCGGCGGTGATGTCGCCCGACAGGCCGAGCTTGACGCCGAGCAGGACGATCCCGGCGATGGCGACGGCGGCCACGATCTCGGTCAGCGGGAAGACGAAGCCGACGATGGTCTGCGCCTTGATCTGGGCGGCCTTGTTGGCGTCCACGGACGTGTCGATGCGTTCGGCGGTGCGGCGCTCGGAGGCGTACGCGCGGATGACGGACGCGCCGACGACGGACTCGCTGACCGCCGCCAGCATGTCGCCGGTGCGCTCCCGGACGGTGGTGTACGCGCCCGACAGCCAGCGCTGGAAGCGCGGCAGCGCGACCATGAGCGGCAGGAAACAGGCCCAGACGAGCAGCGTGAGCTGCCAGGAGTAGACGAACATGAGCACGCTGGCGACGAGCACCTGGCCGAACGCCACGATGATCATCAGCCCGCCCCACTGCATGAACGTGCTGATCTGGTCGATGTCGTTGGTGACGCGGGAGACCAGCGAGCCCCTGCGCTCGGTGTTCTGGGTGAGCACCGACAGGTCGTGGACGTGCCGGAAGCCGCGCACCCGCAGGGTGGCCAGCGACGACTCGGTCGCCTTGTAGAGCCGAACGTTCATGACATATCCGGCGAGCGCCGTCAGGATCACCGCCGCGGCGCACAGCACCACCGCCCGCGTGACGTACCCGACGTCGGGGGCGCCGCCCTTCAGCCCGGTGTCGATGGTCTGCTGCACCGCGATCGGCACGATGATCTTGCCCACGGTGGCGACGACGGCCAGCGCCAGCGTCCCCAGCAGCCCCTTGCGGAACTCCGGCGTGAGCGACAAACCCCGCCGGATGGTGGCCAGCGCCGACCGCTCCGCGCTGCCCCTGATCCCCTGGACGTCCTCGACGCTCACGCGCTGACCTCTTCCTCTTCCGTCTCGATCGCGGCGCGCTCGGCTTCCTCGCGCTCGTAGGCGGTCACCAGGTTGCGGTAGCCGAGGCAGCGGCCGAGCAGCTCCTCGTGCGTCCCACGGTCGACGATCCGGCCCTTGTCGAGGTAGACGACCTCGTCGGCCAGCGCGATGGTGGCCATCCGGTAGGCGACGACCACGACGCTCGACGCCTCGGCGGCGTCGCGCAGTCCGTACAGGATCTTGGCCTCCACCTGGGGGTCCACGCTGGAGGTGGCGTCGTCGAGGATGAGCAGACGCGGGCGCCGGACGACCGCGCGGGCCAGCGCGAGACGCTGGCGCTGGCCGCCCGACAGGGACGCGCCGCGCTCGCCCACCCGCGTGTCGAGGCCGGAGCCGAGGTTGCCGACGAAGCCGTCGGCCTGTGCCAGCCTGAGCGCCGCCCACACGTCCTCGTCGTCGGCGGGCAGGCCGAGCGCGACGTTGCCACGCACGGTGTCGTCGAACAGGAACGTCTGCTGGGGCACCAGCGCGACCGACTCGGCCAGGTCGCCGTAGGCCAGGTCGCGGACGTCCGCGCCGTCGATCAGCACCCGCCCGCGGGACGGGTCGACCAGCCGCGCGAGCAGTTGCACCAGGGTGGACTTGCCCGACCCCGTCGGGCCCACCAGGGCGACGGTGCGGCCCGGCGGCACGTCGAAGGTCACCTCGTGCAGCACTTCGGCCTCGCCGTAGGCGTAGGAGACGTCCGACACCTCCAGCTCGGCCGGGCCGGAGTCGGACAGCTTCTTGGCGCCGTACTCCATCGAGCCGGTCGCGTCGAGCACGGCCTGCACCCGCTGCCAGCCGACCACGCTGCGCGGCAGCTCGGCCAGCACCCAGCCGAGGGCCCTGATCGGGAAGGCCAGCAACGTGAACAGGTAGGCCACCTGCACCAGGTCGCCCGCGTCGATCGAGCCGGTCGACAGCCGCAGCGCGCCGACGGCCAGCACCGCCAGGACGCCGAGCGTGGGCAGCGCCTCCAGCATCGGGTCGAACAGGCCGCGCACCCTGCCGACCGCGATGTTGGCGTCACGCAGCTCGTGGGCGCGGCGCTGGAAGCGCTCGGTCTCCATCGCCTCCCTGCCGAGCGTCTTGACGACGAGCGCGCCGTCGAAGCTCTCGTGCGCGATCTCGCTGACCTCGGCGCGCAGTTGCTGGGCGCGGGTGGCGAGCGGGCTGAGCCTGCGCTGGTACAGCAGGTTCAGCACGGCGATGGCCGGGAAGATCAGGAAGCCCACCAGCGCGAGCACCGGGTCGGTGATCAGCATGCCGATCGCCGCGGTGAACAGCATGACGATCACGCCGACGGCCATCGGCAGCGGTGCGAGGGGCGCCCAGGCGGCCTCGGCGTCGGCGCTGGCGTTGGACAGCAGCTGCCCGGTGGGGTGCTGGTGGTGCCAGGAGAGTGGCAGCCGCAGGTACTGCTTGGTGACGTCGCGGCGGGACCGGGCCTGCATCCGGTACTGGATGACTCCGGCGAAGATCCGGCGCCCGGCGACGCCTACCGCCTTGAGCAGGGCGGCGCCGATGATGAGCAGGACGCCGGTCCACAGCGCGCCCGCGGTGACGTCGCCCTGGTCGAAGGCGGGCAGCACCACGTTCTGGGTGGCCCAGCCGAGCGCCCAGGCCGACGCGACGGTCATGCCGCCGTACAGGCCGCTGAGCAGGACCGCGGCGGCGAAGACCGCCCTCTCGGCGCGAATGGCCACCCCCAGGACACGCAGTCCCTGACGCATGACGGCCGTGGTGACCTTGGTAGCCACTCGCAGCTCTTCCTCTCATCCCGAAATTTCTACATATGTCACTATCACTCGCGATCAGTACGTTATTCCCACAGGTAGGGTTGTCCACGTGACTCACGCT
This sequence comes from Nonomuraea sp. NPDC000554, assembly GCF_040300065.1. Taxonomy (NCBI): domain Bacteria; kingdom Bacillati; phylum Actinomycetota; class Actinomycetes; order Streptosporangiales; family Streptosporangiaceae; genus Nonomuraea; species Nonomuraea sp. NPDC000554. Next base: position 201,600 of record NZ_JBEPDC010000015.1, read on the forward strand.
CGTGGCGAACGCGCCGCGCTGTGCGACCTTCTCGACCAGCTCGGCCCCGACGCGCCCACGCTCTGCACAGGCTGGGACACCTACGATCTGGCCGCCCACCTGGTCCTGCGCGAGCGCAGGCTGGACGCGGCGGGCGGCATCGCGCTCAGGCCGCTCGCCGGTTACACCGCCTCGGTGCAGCGCGCCCTGAAGGCCACGCACCCGTTCCCCGAACTGGTCTCGATCGTCCGCAGGCCGGGCGGCCCCTACGGGCTGCTGCCGTTCCTGGACGAGGCCGTCAACACCCTGGAGTACTTCGTCCACCACGAGGACGTGCGGCGCGCCCAGCCCGGGTGGGAGCCGCGCGAGCTGCCCGGCGACTTCGAGCGGCTCATCTGGAAGCGGGTGTCGGCCTCGAGCAGGCTGATGCTGCGCAGGTCCCCGGTGGGCGTGGTGCTGCACCGCCTCGGCGGCGGCGTGACGCTCGGCGGCCCGCGGCAGGGCCCGAAGGTGGAGGTCACCGGCCGGGCCGCCGAACTGCTGCTGTTCTGCTTCGGCCGCCAGGAGCACGCCAGGGTGGAGTACACCGGCGACGACGACGCGATCGCCCGGCTGAAGAAGGCCGGCCTCGGCCTCTGAGGCCGGCAGGGCCGGTGGGCCGGAAACATTACGGCGCGGCGACCCCCTGGGGCCACCTCTTGGCCGTACCATGGCTTAGGAAACAAGCCCCCCGGTTAAGATCAAGAACATCTTCATAGAAGATGCCAATGATCGCCCAGATCCGGGTATATACGGCTGGGAATGGACTGCAGGAGGCCCCCCATGCAGGTCAAGAAGGTGCTCACCTACGTGCTCGTGGCGTTCGTGGTCTTCTACCTGTTCACCCGGCCGGCCCAAGCCGCCGCCGCGGTCAACGGCGTGTTCGATGGGATTGTCAATGGTGCCAACCAGTTGGCTGTCTTCTTTACCAATGTTCTGACGTGACCCGAGGTTCTGTCTGCGTCGGACGCTTCCCCACACCCTCGGAACGTGTTACGCAGGCAGGATGAGAGATCGTCCCGTAGCCACCAAGATCAACCAGCCTGATCCCGACGTCCGGCGCATCCTCGAGCGCGCCGAGCTCGAAGGGATCGAGCTGATCCGCTTTCTGTACGCCGACCACGGGGGCGTGACCCGTGGCAAGGCGGTCGCCCGCTCCCGGCTGGCCGAACGGCTCGGCACCGGAATCGGGCACACGGTGGCCATGATGGCGATGAACATCCTCGACCAGCTCCAGGAGGTCGAGGAGATGGGCCCGGTCGGCGAAGTGCGGATCGTGCCCGACCCAGCGACATTCGTCCCCCTCCCCTACGCTCCTGGCGCCGCCGCGATGCTGTCGGACCTGCGGCTGCCTGACGGCTCCCCGTGGGCGGCCTGCTCGCGCACCTTCCTCAAGGACGCCGTCGCGGAGCTGGCGTCCGACGGCCACCACATCATCGCCGCCTTCGAACCGGAGTTCACCCTCGGCCGCCGCCTGCCCGACCCGGCAGGCGGCCCCGACCGGCTGGTGCCACTCGACGACACCCTCTGCTACGCCGCGACCGGGTTCGACACCGCCCACGACTACACGATCAAGCTCATGCACGCGATGGAGACCCAGGGCCTGCGAGTCGAGCACTACCACCCGGAGCTCGGGCCCGGCCAGCAGGAGCTGTCGATCAGGCCCGCGTCCGCGCTGCGTGCCGCCGACAACCACGTCCTGTACCGCGAGACGGTACGCGGCGTGGCGCTGCGCAACCAGCTGTGGGCGTCGCTGGCCCCCAAGCCGCTGGCCGACCAGGCCGGCAACGGCGCCCACCTGCACCTGTCGCTGTGGAGCGACACCCGCAACCTGTTCGCCGAGGGCAGCGAGGTCCGCGACTGGTTCATCGGCGGCCTGCTCGCCCACCTGCCCGCGCTGACCGCGCTGACCTGCGGCAGCGTCAACAGCTTCCGGCGGCTCGGGCCACGGCTGTGGTCCAGCGCGTACGCCGTCTACGGCCCCGACAACCGGGAGGCCGCCGTCAGGATCTGCTCCCCGCTGGGCGAGAGCGGCGAGCCCAACCTGGAGCTGAAGCCGTCGGACTCCTCGGCCAACCCCTACCTGTCGCTCGGCGCGGTCATCCACGCCGGGCTCGACGGCATCCGCCGCAAGCTCGACCCCGGCGAACCGGTCGACGTCGACCCCGACACCGTCCCAGGACGCTACCCCCGCCTGCCGTCCTCGCTCGACCAGGCGCTGGACGCGCTGGAGGCGGACGAGCTGCTGATGGAGGCGCTCGGCCCGCTACGGCGCAGCGCCTACCTGGCCGTCAAGCGGTCGGAGTCGGCCGCCTTCGCCGCCAAGGACCCCGCCTACGAGCTGTTCCACCACATGAGGGTGTTCTAGCGGACCGGGTGGCCCGCCGTGCGCAGCGTCTCCTTGACGTCGGCGATCTTCAGGGCGCCGAAGTGGAACACCGACGCCGCCAGCACGGCGTCGGCCCCGGCCGCGACCGCCGGCGGGAAGTGCTCCAGCCGCCCCGCGCCGCCGCTCGCGATCACCGGGACGTGCACCGCCGCCCTGACCGCGCGCAGCATCTCCAGGTCGTAGCCGTCGAGCGTGCCGTCGCCGTCCATCGAGTTGAGCAGGATCTCACCCACGCCCAGCTCCTCGCCGCGCGCCGCCCACTCCACCGCGTCGATGCCGGTGCCCCGGCGTCCGCCGTGCGTGGTCACCTCGAACCCGCTGGTGGTGCCCGGCGCGCGGCGCGCGTCGACCGACAGGACCACGCACTGCGCGCCGAATCGACGCGACACCTCGGTCAGCAGCTCAGGCCTGGCGATCGCCGCGGTGTTCAGCGACACCTTGTCGGCGCCCGCCCGCAGCAGCCGGTTGACGTCGTCGACCGACCGGACGCCGCCGCCCACCGTGAGCGGGATGAACACCTGCTCGGCGGTTCTGCGGACCACGTCCAGCATGGTCTCGCGCTCGCCCGACGAGGCGGTGATGTCGAGGAAGGTGAGCTCGTCGGCCCCCTCCTCGTCGTAACGCCTGGCCAGCTCGACCGGGTCGCCCGCGTCACGCAGGTTCTCGAAGTTGACGCCCTTGACGACGCGCCCGGCGTCGACATCCAGGCAGGGGATCACCCTGACCGCTACCGTCATGCTCGTTGTGCCTCGATTTCGATCTCGACCAGCATCCTCGGGTCGACCAGCCCGGCCACCCGCACTCCCGTGCACGCGGGCCGCACGTGCCCGAGCAGCTCCGCGATGGCCTGCCCCACCAGGTCGAAGTGGTGCTGCTCCACCACGTAGTAGCGGATCATGACCACGTCCTCGCGGGTCAGGCCGCCCATCTCGACGGCCTCCAGCGCGATGCCGAGCGCGGTCACGCTCTGCTGGTACGGGTCGCCGACGTGCCGCACCTCGCCCTCGACGCTCGCCGTGCAGCCGGAGACGACGACCCGGTCGCCCACGACCACCGCACGGGCGTAGCCGTACTTCTCCTCCCAGAAGCCGCCCGAGAAGACCCGGGAGCCGGTGCTTTCCATGCTGCTCATGCTGTGCATCGCGTTCCCTCCCGCGCTAGGTACGTACCGCCGCTAGCGCGCCTTCCAGCGTGAACGCCTGAGCGTAGAGGGCCCTTCCCACGATGGCCCCCTCCACCCCGAGCGGCTCCAGAGACGCCAGCGCGACCAGGTCGTCGAGGGAGGAGACCCCTCCGCTGGCGACGACGGGCTTGTCGGTGCGGGCGCAGACCTCGCGCAGCAGCTCCAGGTTCGGGCCGCGCAGCGTGCCGTCCTTGGTGACGTCGGTGACCACGTAGCGGGGGCAGCCGTCGGACTCCAGCCGCTCCAGCACCTCCCACAGGTCTCCGGCGTCCTCGGTCCAGCCGCGGGCCGCCAGCGTCGTGCCGCGCACGTCCAGGCCGACGGCGATCCGGTCACCGTGCTCGGCGATGATCTTCCGGCACCAGTCGGGGTTCTCCAGCGCGGCGGTGCCGATGTTCACCCGCCGGCAGCCGGTCGCCAGGGCGGCGGCCAGCGACTCGTCGTCGCGGATGCCACCCGACAACTCCACGTTCACGTCCAGCCTGCCGATCAGCTCGGTGATCAGCCGGCGGTTGGAGCCGCGGCCGAAGGCGGCGTCGAGGTCGACCAGATGGATCCACTCCGCCCCCGCCTCCTGCCAGGCCAGAGCCGCGGCCAGCGGCTCCCCGTAGCCGGTCTCGGTGCCGGCCTCGCCCTGGACGAGGCGCACGGCCTGGCCGTCGGCCACGTCCACGGCGGGAAGCAAAACGAACGACATCAGATCCTCCGGTCGAAAGCGAGGGTCATCACAACAGGGACGAGCAGCAGGGAGAGGACGAGGACGCCGAAGCTCAGGAACGGCGCCCCCCAGATCAGCCACACCAGCGCCTGCACCAGCAGGAAGGCCAGGCCGACCACGACATTCTGTACCCGCTGGCGGCGCGCGATCACGCCGCCCTGCCGGGCGATCCGCACCGGCCGCGGCGTCAGCCGGGCGAGCCGGGCACGGCGGCGGGACCTGCGGGCCTGCCGTTCTTCGTTGAGCCGGATCGCGCGCGCCCGCACCGCCTCACGCTCGGCGCGCCGGCGCGCGCGTTCCTTACTCAAGGGTGCCGAGCCAGTTCTTCAGCAGCACGGCGCCGGCGTCGCCGGACTTCTCGGGGTGGAACTGGGTGGCCGACAGCGGGCCGTTCTCCACGGCCGCCACGAACGGCACGCCGTGCTCGGACCAGGTGACCAGCGGTTCGACGAAACCGTCGCCGGGCCGCAGCTCCCACTCGCGCACCCCGTAGGAGTGGACGAAGTAGTAGCGGGTGGCGGCGTCGAGCCCGTCGAACAGCACGCTGCCCGCGGGCGCCTTGACCGTGTTCCACCCCATGTGCGGCAGCACCGGAGCCTCGAGCCGCTCGACCGTGCCGGGCCACTCGGCGCAGCCCTCGGTCTCGACCCCGTGCTCGACGCCCTTGGCGAACAGGATCTGCATGCCGACGCAGATGCCCAGCACCGGGCGGCCACCGGCCAGCCGCCTGCCGATCACCTGCTCGCCGCGGACGCTCCTGAGGCCGCGCATGCACGCCTCGAACGCGCCGACGCCGGGCACGAGCAGGCCGTCGGCCTCCAGCGCCGTGTCGAAGTCGGCGGTGACGGTCACCTCGGCGCCGACCCTGGCCAGGGCGCGCTCGGCGGAGCGCAGGTTGCCCGAGCCGTAGTCGAGCACGACCACGTTCCTGCTCACCACCACATCACCCCCGCCGTGATCGCCATCGCCGCGCCGATCGCGCAGATGGCAGCGCCGATCTTCAGCCCCTGCTTGCCGAGCGAGAACACGCCGCCGACGAGGAACAACCCGATGAACACCATCGCGACGGCGATCAGGTTCTCGGTCATGCCGCCCCCTCTCCGTTCACAGCACACCCTTGGTGCTGGGCACGCCGCTGGCGCGCGGGTCGAGCTCGGACGCCTCGCGCAGCGCCCGTGCCAGGGCCTTGAACTGCGCCTCGACGATGTGGTGGGCGTTGCGCCCGTACGGGACGTGCACGTGCAGGCAGATAGCCGCCTGCGCGACGAACGACTCCAGGATGTGCCGCGTCATGGTGGTGTCGTACTCGGGGCCGATCATCGGCGCCATGCCCTCGGGCTCGGAGTGCACCAGGTACGGACGGCCCGACAGGTCGACCGTCACCTGGGCGAGCGACTCGTCCAGCGGGCAGGACGCGCTCCCGAACCGCCGGATGCCCGACTTGTCGCCCAACGCCTCGCGGAACGCCGCACCCAGCGCGAGAGCGGTGTCCTCGATCGTGTGGTGGGAGTCGATGTGCAGATCGCCCTCGGTCTTCACCGTCAGGTCGAACAGCCCGTGCTTGCCGAGCTGCGCCAGCATGTGGTCGTAGAAACCGACCCCGGTGGACACGTCCACCCGCCCGGTGCCGTCGAGCCCCACCTCGACCAGAACGGACGTCTCCTTCGTAGCGCGCTCGACGCGGCCTACGCGGCTCACAGAACTCCCTCCAGCGCGGCGCGGAACGCCGCCATCTCCTCGCTGGTGCCGATCGACACACGCAGCCATTCTGGCGGCCCCACCTCGCGGATGAGGACTCCCCGCTCCAGCAGCCCCTCCCAGACCTTACGCCGGTCAGGAAAACGCCCGAACAGTACGAAGTTCGCGTCGGAATCGGCGACAGTCAACCCCTTGCCGCGCAGCCACGCCACGGTCGCGTCGCGCTCGTCGCGCAGCGCGGCGACAGTGCCCAGCAGCTCCTCGCGGTGCCGCAACGCCACCCGCGCCGCCGCCTGGGTGAGCGTCGACAGGTGGTACGGCAGACGCACCAGCTGCAGCGCCTGCACCACCGCCGGGTGCGCGGCCAGGTAGCCGAGCCGGGTTCCGGCCATGGCGAACGCCTTCGACATCGTCCTGGTGACGATCAGCCTGGGGAACTCGCCGAGCAGGGTGAGCGCCGAGGGCGTGCCCTGCCTGGCGAACTCGGCGTACGCCTCGTCGACCACGACCACGCCCCTGGCCACCCGCAGCACCGCGACGATCGTCTCCAGCGGCAACGCGGTGCCGGTCGGGTTGTTCGGCGAGGTCAGGAAGACGATGTCGGGATCGTGCTCCTCGACGGCCGCCGCCGCCTTGACGGGGTCGAGCGCGAAGTCGGCCTCACGGACGCCGCCCACCCACGCGGTGCTGGTGCCGGACGTGATGATCGGGTGCATCGAGTAGGACGGCTCGAAGCCCAGCGCGCTGCGCCCGTACCCGCCGAAGGCCTGCAGGATCTGCTGCAGTACCTCGTTCGAGCCGTTGGCCGCCCACACCTGCTCGAGCGTCAGGCCGTGGCCCAGGTAGCCGGCCAGGTCGGCGCGGAGGGCCTCCGCCTCCCTCTCGGGGTAGCGGTTCAGCTCTCCGGCGCTCCTGCGTACCTCCTCCGCCAGGTCGGCGACCAGCTCGGCGGAGGGCGGGTACGGGTTCTCGTTGGTGTTCAGCCGGACCGGGACGTCGATCTGGGGCGCGCCGTACGGCTTCCTGCCCTTGAGGTCGTCGCGGATCGGCAGGTCTTCGAGGTTCACGCGCCCTCCCCCTGAACAGGCACCTGCCAGCCGAAGCGGGCGCGGACCGCCGCGCCGTGCGCCGGCAGGTCTTCGGCGTCGGCCAGCACCGACACGTGCGCCGCCGCGCCGGCCAGCGCCTCGCGCGTGTACTCGACCACGTGGATGCCGCGCAGGAACGACTGCACCGACAGGCCGCTGGAGTGGCAGGCGCAGCCGCCCGTGGGCAGCACGTGGTTGGAACCCGCCAGGTAGTCGCCGAGAGAGACCGGCGCGTACGTGCCGACGAAGATCGCGCCGGCGTTCCTGACCCTGGCCGCCACCCCGGCCGCGTCGGCCGTGTGGATCTCCAGGTGCTCGGCGGCGTAGGCGTCGACCACCTTGACGCCGTCGTCGATCGAGTCGACCAGGACGATGCCCGACTGCCTGCCGCCGAGCGCCTCGGCGACGCGGTCGGCGTGCTTGGTCACGGCCACCTGCGCCTGCAGCTCCCTCTCGACCGCCTCGGCCAGCTCGGCGCTGTCGGTGACCAGCACCGCGGCGGCGATCACATCGTGCTCGGCCTGGCTGATCAGGTCGGCCGCCACGTGCACCGGGTCGGCGCCGCCGTCGGCGAGGACGGCGATCTCGGTGGGGCCCGCCTCGGAGTCGATGCCGATGCGGCCCTTGAGCAGCCGCTTGGCCGCCGCCACCCAGATGTTGCCCGGGCCCGTCACCATGGTGGCGGGCGGGCACTCCTCGGTGCCGTACGCGAACATGGCCACGGCCTGCGCGCCGCCCACGGCGTACACCTCGTCGACGCCGAGCAGCGCGCACGCGGCCAGGATCGTGGGGTGCGGCAGCCCGCCGAAGTCCTTCTGCGCGGGGCTCGTGACGGCCAGCGACCCGACCCCCGCCTCCTGCGCCGGGACCACGTTCATCACCACGCTGGACGGGTACACCGCCCGCCCGCCGGGCACGTACAGCCCGACCCGGTCGACCGGCACCCACCGCTCGGTCACGGTGCCGCCGGGGACCACCTCCGTCGTGACGTCGGAACGCCGCTGGTCGCGGTGGACCAGCCGGGCCCGGCGGATCGACTCCTCCAGAGCCGCGCGCACCTCGGGGCGCAGCTCCTCCAGCGCCCGCTTGATCGCCTCCGGCGACACGCGGGCGGACTCGATCTCGACACCGTCGAACCTGGCGGTCAGCTCCCGTACGGCTGCCGCCCCGCGATGGCGCACCTCGTCGCAGATCGGCCGCACCTTCTCCAGGGCGGCCTCGACGTCGAGTTCGGCGCGGGGCAGCACGTCGCGCAGGTTCTCCGGCAGAGAACCACGCATGTCAATACGGGAAATCACCCACCTAGTCTACGGAGTCCGGCTGGTGACTCCCGTCTTGTCCATCATGCGGACGTATGCCTGAGACGCCGCCCCAGACGGGACTTCACCGCCCGGCCTGCCCGGCGACGGGCGCGGGGTCCGTCAGCGTGCGGGCGAGCAGGCACGACAGGGCCGGGAAGACGGCCAGGACCCCCAGAGCCAGCCTCAGGGAGGTGGCCTCCGCCAGGGCGCCGACCAGCGGGCTGGTCAGGCCGCCGACGCTGACGGCCAGGCCGAGGGTGACGCCGCCGGCGGTCCCCACCCGGTTGGGCAGGAAGTCCTGGCCGAGCGTCACGTGCAGCGAGAACGGCACGTACAGGGTGATCGAGGCGGCCGCGACGAACGCGTACGCCGTCCAGCCCGGAGCCAGGACCACGCCCGCCATCGCCGGGACCGCCGCCGCGTAGGCCAGCCACATGGTGCGCACCCGGCCCCACCGCCCGGCCAGCCTGCCGCCCAGCACGGTGCCGACCGCGCCGCCTCCGAACAGCACGAACAGCGCGACCGCCCCCGCCGCGCCGCCGCCCAGGTAGAGCGCCACGAACGCGCTGAGCCCGACGTAGGCGACCGACCGGCAGACGATCACCAGCGTGAGGCGGGTGAACGCGGGCCAGTCGTCCCGGCCGCCCGCGTGCCGCGCCGCGCCGCCGCCTCCGTCGCGCCGGGCCGGCGAGCCCAGCACCGTGACCGTGAGCGCCGCCCCCACCAGGCCCGGCACGACGAGCCAGGGGGACGCACCCAGCCCCCCGGCCGACAGCAGCGGTGTCACCAGGATCGGGGAGCAGGCGAAGCCGAGGGTGCCGCCCAGCGAGAACCAGCTCATCCGGACGTGGCTGCCCTCGCTGGCGATCCTGGCCAGCCGCGCCGACTCCGGGTGGTACGCCGCCACCCCGAGCCCCGACAGCGCCACCGCCAGCCAGGTCAGCACGTACGAGCCGGCGACGCCGCTGAGCGCCACCCCGAGCCCGGCCGTCGCCATGCTGACCGGGATCAGCCACGGCATCCGCCACCGGTCGGTGAGCGCGCCGAACACCGGCTGCACCACCGACGACAGCAGCGTCGCCGCCAGCACGATCCCCGACGCCGCGACGTAGCCGTAGCCGCGCTCCGCCACGAGGAACGGGACGAGCGCGGGCACCGCGCCCTGGTAGACGTCCACGCCGGCGTGGCCGGCGGCCAGCACCGGAATCCTGTTCACCTGTCGGCGCCGGGGCGCCGTGACCTGCTCCGGAGTCGTTTCCACCCGTCGATCGTCGCCCCGGGACATTCTGGCCCGCTTCCAATAAAATGCCAATCTATGCCGCAAGTCCGCCATACGCCGGAGGCTCCCACCGGGACGCGCCCGCTGGCGCCCGGCGCGGGCATCGACGCGCACCGGCACGACAACCACCAGATCGTCTATGCCCGGCACGGCGTCCTGTCGGTCACCACGGGCGCGGGCACCTGGATCGCCCCGGCCAACCGGGCGATCTGGATCCCGGCGGGCACCGTGCACGAGCACCGCGCCCACGGCAGCACCGACCTGCGGCTCGTCGGCCTCGCGGACAACCCGCTGGGGCTCACCAGGCCCGCCGTGCTGGCCGTCGGCCCGCTGCTGCGCGAGCTGATCATCGCCTACACGCAGGACCCGTCCGACGACGGTCCCGAGCGCGCCAGGCTGCGCGGCGTCCTGCTCGACCAGCTCCGCCGCTCCCCCGAGCAGCCCTTCCACCTGCCCACGGCCAGGGACCCGCGACTGGCGGCCGTCTGCGCCATCCTGCGCGCGGACCCCGCCGACGGGCGCACGCTCGCGCGACTCGGCGCGCAGGTGGGCACCAGCGACCGCACCCTGGCCCGGCTGTGCCGGGCGGAGCTGGGCATGACCTTCCCGCAGTGGCGCACCCAGCTCCGGCTGCACCACGCGCTGCTGCTGCTCGCCGACGGCCTCCCGGTCACCACGGTCGCGCACCGCTGCGGGTGGGCGACCGCGAGCGCCTTCATCGACGTGTTCCGGCGCACGCTCGGGTACACCCCCGGCCGCGCCTTTACATTGTAGATTCGCTACACTGGTCTGTCGTGAGCACATCGAAAGCCAAGGGAGGCACCCCGGCTACCGTGGCGCTGACCAGGTCCAAAGTGGAGTTCACGCTCCACCCGTACGAGCACGACGCCGCCGCCCAGGCGTACGGCGAGGAGGCGGCCGACGCGCTCGGCGTGCCCCACGAGCGGATCTTCAAGACGCTCGTGGCCGAGGTGGAGAGCGGGCTCGCCGTGGCGGTCGTCCCCGTGTCGGGCAAGCTCGACCTCAAGGCGCTGGCGACGGCGCTCAAGAGCAAGCGGGCCGCGATGGCCGACGCTGCCAAGGTGGAGCGGGTGACCGGCTACGTGGTCGGCGGCATCAGCCCGCTCGGCCAGCGCAAGCAGCTGCCCACGGTGGTCGACTCGTCCGCGCTGGACTTCGACACGATCTACTTCTCGGCGGGCAAGCGCGGCCTCCAGATCGAGACCGCACCCGCCAACCTCATCACCCTGACCAGAGCCGTCACCGCCCCCATCGGCAAGGCCGGCTGACCCAGCGGCCGCCCCCACACCCCCATCGCCCGCCCCACACTCAGCGACGCCCACCCGGGGGGTGCCGGAGGGCGGCCACACCGCCCTATCGGCCTCGGCGTTGCTGGCGCCACCGTACGAACGGGTCGCGCTGGGGACGCCTGATCGTCGGCCGCTGCTGATCAGGGCGTTGGCCGAAACGGCCGACGTCGCGGCGCATGTCGCGGCGAATGTCGGCTCCAGGCGGGTCACGGCGGACGTCACGTGGGACGTCCCGGCGGACGTCACGGCGGATGTCCGCCTCGGGCAGGCCGCGGCGCACGTCACGGCGGACGTCCGCCCCAAGCGGGTCGCGGCGCACGTCACGGCGGACATCGGCCCCGAACGGGTCGCGACGGACGTCGCGGTGGATGTCGGCCCCGGGCCGGTCGCGACGGTTGTCACGCCCCTGACCGAAACCCCCCTGGCCGACGTCACCCGGGACAACGCCACCTTGGTCGGCGCCTCCCGGATCAGCGCCGCCCAGGCCACCCCACGGGTCGGCGCCCCCCAGGCCGGTGCCCAGGTCGGCGCCGCCCAGGCCGTCACGGGGGTCACGGCCGTCACGACCGCCGCGCCCGTCCCGGCCGTCGCGGTGCCTCGCCTTCTCCTCGGCCTCCTTCAGGCCCGGCGTGAAGCCGCCGCCGAAGCGTCCCATGTCGGGGCCGCGGAAACCTCTCGGCGGGGTGCGGCGCAGCGCCGCGTCCATGGAGTCCACCCAGATGGGCCCCGGCAGGGACGCCCCCTGCACCGACCCGTAGTACTCGCCGCCGATCTCCACCCCCGTGAGCGGGAACTTGTAGGAGCCGCGGATGTCGCCGACGCTGACCGCCGCCGCCAGGTTCGGGGTGTAGCCGGCGAACCAGGCGGAGGTGTAGCCGTTGTTGGTGCCCGTCTTGCCCGCCGCGGGCCTGCCCGGGCTCTGGCCTCTCATGGTGCCCTTGGCGAACACGCCCGACAGGACGTAGTTGACCGCGTCCGCCACGCCCCGGTCGAGGGTCTGCTCGCAGGAGGGCGGGATGTGGTTCCTGCGGCCGTCGCTGTCGACGATGTCCACGATCGCCAGGGGCCGGCAGTACTGGCCGCGCGCCGCGAACGTGGCGAACGCGGCCGCCACCGTCACCGGGTCCATCTCGTTCACGCCGAGCGTGAACGTGGGCACCTCGCGCAGCGGCGTGCCGTCGGCCCTGCTGACGCCGAGCGCCTTGGCGGTCTTGACCACGTTGCACAGGCCGACCTTGCGCTCCAGCATCATGTAGAAGATGTTGACCGACTGCCACGTGCCGGTCTCCAGGCTGTGCGGGCCGCCGGTGCCTTCGCCGCTGGCGTTGAGGATGCGGGCGTGGGGGTCGTTCACCCGCTTGCCCGAGCAGTCGCGGTAGCCGTGGGCGGGCACCAGCTCGCCGGGCGTGTTGAAGCCGTCGCCGAACCGCCAGCCCTGCTGGAGCGCGGTGGCCAGGGTGAACGCCTTGAACGTGGAGCCGGCCTGGAAGCCCTGGCCGCCGCCGTGCATCACGTCCGCGGCGAGGTTGAACGTGGTGCGCGGGCCGTTCTTCTTGTTGCCGGGGTTGCGGCCGAACTCCTTGCTCGCGGTGATCGCCCTGATCCGTCCGGTGCCGGGTTCGATCATGGCCTCGGCCGCCACCTGGGAGTCCGCGGGGTGGACGCGCCGACGGATGGCCCGCTCGGCGGCGTGCTGCGCCGTCGGGTCCAGGCTGGTCCTGATCACCAGGCCGCCCTTGGACATCCGCGCCTGCCGTTCCGCGGCCGTGTTGCCGAACGCCGGGTTGGTCAGCAGCTCGCGCTGCACGTACACGCAGTAGTACGGGTACTCGCTCTGCCCGCACCCGCCGGGCTCCGGGCGGAGCTTGAGGTCGAGCCCGGTGCGCTGGGCCGCCTTCGCCTGGGCCGGGGTGATGAGGTGGTTCTCGGCCATCCGGTCGAGGACGAGGTTCCTGCGCTCCTTGAGCCGCACCAGGTGCGTCCGGCCGAGCGAGGGGTCGGTCGCGTACGGCATGCGCACGGCGCCCGCCAGCGTGGCCGCCTGGGGCAGTGTCAGCCTGGCGGCAGTGGTGGAGAAGAAGCGCCTGGCCGCCGCCTCGACCCCGTGCGCGCCCGCGCCGAAGTAGGCGATGTTGAGGTACTTCTCCAGGATCTCGTCCTTGGTGTACTTCTTCTCCAGCGCCAGCGCGTACCGCAGCTCGGTGATCTTGCGGGCCAGGTTGGGGGCGCGTGCCCGGTTGCGTTCGAGGTCGCTGCGCGCGCCCTCCACCAGGATGTTCTTGACGAGCTGCTGGGTGAGCGAGGAGCCGCCCTGCCGGATGCCGCCGGCCTGCGTGTTGGTGAGCAAGGCCCGGAGTGTGCCCCGGACGTCCAGGCCGCCGTGCTCGTAGAAGCGGGCGTCCTCGATGGCCACGATGGCGTTGCGCATCACGGGGGCGACCCTGGCCAGCGGCACGGTCGTCCTGTTCGCCTCGTAGAACTGGGCGAACTGCTTGCCGTTCTTGTCCAGCAGCCTGGTCACCTGGGAGAGCGGCGTCTCCCGAGGTGCGGGCGGCAGGTCGACGAAGGTCCTCGCGACGCTCTTCGCGGCGAGCCCCGCGCCGCCCACCGAGGGCATGGCGAGCGCGGCCGCCAGGATCCCGCCCAGCGCTCCCGCCAGGACGAGGCTCCCGATGGTTCTGAGCACACTCACGCAGATGATCTGCGACGAGGAGAAGCGCGGCAAACGCCCAGCTTCGCAGTCTTTACCGTTCTCTACGGATGTTCAGACCGAGCGACGCGAACTGTTCGAACGGGCGGTGATAGCCGCGCTCGATGTGGTGGACGCCGCGCAGCGTGGACGTCCCGTCGGCCACCGCGGCCGCCAGCACGGCGCTGAACCCGGCCCTGATGTCGGGCAGCGTCACGTCGGCCCCCTTGAGCTGCGACACGCCCCGCACGACGGCCGAGTGCCGGGCGTTGGTGTCGTGGTAGCGGCAGGCCGGGCCGCCCAGGCACTGGTCGAACACCTCGATCTCGCAGCCCATCCGCTGGAGCGCGGGAACGTAGACGAGCCGGTTCTCGAAGACCGTCTCGTGCAGCACCGACATGCCCTGGCTCTGCGTGAACAGCACCATCAGCGGCGTCTGCCAGTCGGTCATGAACCCGGGGTGGGTGTCGGTCTGGACGGCCGCCGCGCGCAACCCCTCGGGGGGCGCGGTCGCGCACAGGTACTCGTCGTTGATGTCGAACTGGGCGCCCATCCTGGCCAGCGTGGTGATCGCGGTGACCAGGCGGTCCTGCGGGCAGCCGTGCACCCGCACCTCGCCGCCCGTCACCAGGCCCGCCGCCAGGTAGGAGAACGCCTCGATGCGGTCGCCCGCCAGCCAGATGGACGCGCCGTGCAGCCGCTCCACGCCTTCGATGACGATCCGGCGGTCAGGTGACAGCTCGATCCTGGCGCCCATCCGCTGCAGGAACAGCGCCAGTTCCACGACCTCGGGCTCCATCGCCGCGTTCTTCACCACGGTCTTGCCCTCGGCCAGGACCGCCGACATGAGGATCGTCTCGGTCGCGCCCACGCTCGGGTACGGCAGCTCGATCCTGGTGCCGTTGAGCCGTTTGGCCTTGGCGAAGATGCCGGTGTCGCCCACCTCGACCTCGGCGCCCATCGCGCGCAGCGCCTCCACGTGGAAGTTGACCGGCCGCCGCCCGATCGGGTCGCCGCCGACCAGCGGCACGAAGGCCTCTCCCGCCAGGTGCAGGAGCGGGCCGAGCATGAGGATGGGGATCCGGTTCAATCCGGTGAACGCGTCGGGCACCCGGGGCCGGATCTCGGGGCCCTGCCCGACGCGGATCTCCGACCGGGTGATCTCGACGTTGATGCCCAGCGACTCGAGCATCGCCGCGGTGATGCCGACCTCGCCGACCTCGGGCACGTTGTGGATGGTGCTCTCGCCGCTGCCGAGCATGGCGGCGACCATGTGCTTCGACACGGCGTTCTTGGAGCCGCGTACTTCGACGTCCCCCCTGAGAGGGCCGGAGGGTTCGATCAGCCATACCTCTTCTGCAGTCACTCCGCGAGCCTAGCCGGGGGATAGCATCGATCTGATTCGGACGTACATGTGAAGGAGAGTGGTGTGGCGAGGCATTTGCGCGCTGTAGCGGTGACTGTCCTCACACTCGCTGCTCTGGGCGTGCTCGCCGGGCTGCTCTGGTCCTGGCTGTCGCCCCGCGCGCCGTACCAGGTGACGGCGCAGGGGCCGGTGCTGGCCGATCCGACCACGCAGGCGCTGATCGCGGCCGACGGCTGGTTCGCGGTGATCACGGGCGGGCTGGGGCTGGTCTGCGGGGCGGTGGCGTGGTTCGTCGGCCGCCAGGACCGGCTGTCGATGCTGGTGGGACTCTGCGCGGGCGCGGTGCTCGGCGCCTTCCTGACGCTCTGGGTCGGGTCCACCTTCACCCTCGGCGTGGTCACCGTCGAGGCGGCGGCCGCCCCCGGCACGAAGGTCGTGCCGGGCGCGCTGAAGCTCACCGCCGAGGGCGTGCTGGTCTCCTGGCCGCTGCTCGCGGTCGGGCTGTTCACCCTGCTGGAGGGCATGCACGGGTACCGCGAGTCGCCGCTGCGCCGGCCGTACGCGGGCGAGCAGCCGGACGAGGCCGGCTAGAGCGCCGGGCGGCGCAGCCCGTGGCCGGTGACCTGCTCGAACGCGCGGGCCACGCGCAGCACCCGGGCGTCGGCGAACGGGCGGCCGACGATCTGCACGCCGACCGGCAGCCCCTCCGGGGTGAACCCGGCGGGCACCGAGGCGGCCGGCGCGTGCAGCACGCTGATCCAGTACGCCGAGCGCATCCACGCCAGGTAATCGGGCAGCTTCTCGCCGTTGATCTCGCCGACGTACGGGTGCTCGACGGGGAACGGCGGCACCTGGCTGACCGGAGCGATCAGCACGTCGTAGCTGTCGAAGAAGGCGGCCATCCGGTGGTAGAGGCCGGTGCGCAGGCGTTCGGCCCTGGCCAGGTCGGCGCCCGTGACCTGGCGGCCCTGCTCGACGTTCCAGCGGGTGTTGGGGCCCAGGCCCTCGAGGTCGCCGAAGGACAGCGCGTAGTACCACGCCCGGTAGATCCGGAAGGCGTCGTCGGCGTCGGACAGGTCCAGCTCGACCTGCTCGACGTGCGCGCCCAGCCGTTCGAACACCTCGGGCGCGGTGGCGGTGACGGCCGCGGTGCGCGGGTCGACGGGCAGGCCCCCGAGGTCGGGGCTCCACGCCACGCGCAGGCCGCCGACCTGCCGATCGGGGTCGGGGGTGAAGGTCTCCGTGATCGAGTACGGGACGCGCGGGTCGAACCCGGCGATGGCCGACAGCATCAGGGTCAGGTCGTCGACCGTGCGCGCCATCGGCCCCGGCACGGCGAGGGTGTACCAGGCGGCGTTCTCCGAGAGGGAGGGCACCCGGCCCGGGGTCGGCCGCAGCCCCACGACGTTGCAGAAGGACGCCGGGTTGCGCAGCGAGCCGCCCATGTCGGAGCCGTCGGCCAGCGGGACCATGCCGCTGGCCAGCGCCGCGGCCGCGCCGCCGCTGCTGCCACCCGCCGACCTGGTGAGGTCGTAGGGGTTGCGGGTGGCGCCGAACACCTCGTTGACGGTGTGCGAGCCGGTGCCGAACTCGGGGGTGTTGGTCTTGCCCACGCTGATCGCCCCGGCCCGCTTGAGGCGCTCGACGATCAGGTCGTCCTGGTCGGGGATGTTCCCGGCGAAGAGCGGCGAGCCGTAGGTCGTGCGGATGTGCGCGGTGTCGACGAGGTCCTTGTGCGCCACCGGCAGCCCGTGCAGCGGCCCCAGGGGCTCTCCCGCGGCCTGGCGTGCGTCGGCGGCCTTCGCGGCGTCGAGCGCCTGCTCGGCGGCGAGCGTGACGACGGCGTTCACCTGGGGATTGACCTGCTCGATGCGGTCGAGGTGGGCCTGGAGCAGCTCGACGGCGCTCACCTGGCCCGCCCGGACCAGGCGGGCCATCTCGGTCGCAGTCAGGTAGTGCAGTTCGCTCACCCTTCGATCCTCCCTCATGGGGCGCCGCCCCTCGCCCCCTTCCCTGCCCGATCCTCCCGGCGGGCCGGTGGGCGGGAGGCGGCGGTCAGCGGACGGCGACCGGGGAGGACGCGTCGCGGACCAGCAGGCGGGGCGGCCCGCCGTCGAGCGGCGCCGCCCACACGTCGCCGTCCTTGGCGTACATCACGGTCCGCTCGTCCAGCCAGGCGGCCTGGTCGTCGACGCTGGCGCTCTCCCCCAGCGGTGTCTCGCGCATCGTGTTCAGGTCCAGGGCGTGCAGCCGCCACGGCCCCGGGCTGACCCGCTTCTTGAACACCAGGTGGCGGCCGTCGGGCGACAGCGACGGGCATTCGGCGTTCTCCCTGAGCGTCCGCGCCCGCCACGCCCCGAAGTCGCCCTCCACCAGATACGTCTTCCCCTTCGTGGAGACCGTGGCGTAGAAGCGGTTGTCGTCGGCGGCGAACGTGACGCCCCAGTAGTTCACGTCCGGCGCGTGGTAGCGGCGGCCGTCCAGGTAGAGCGGGATGCCCTCGATGTTGGTGACGGCGTAGCCGGTGCGCGTGTCGAGGATGCCGGTCCAGGTGGAGAAGCCGCCGCTGCTGTAGGAGTCGCCGGTGACGAACACCGTCCACGACGCCATCCGCCCGCTCTGCGAGACCCTGGCGCGGCTGGGGATCCCGGCCAGTTTGATCCTGCGGGTCTCGCGCAGCGACCGGTCGAGGATGAGCGCGTCGGTCTTGGGGAGCGTCCCCGGCTTGGTCACCAGGCAGAGCGTCGTGCCGCCCGCGCTGTGGAAGCGGTCGCAGGCCGTGCCGCTCACCGTGGGGGCGGCGCCCGGGTCGTCCAGCGGCACGGCGGCGATCCGGCCCGCGCTGCGCACCAGCAGCCGCCCGGGGACGCCCGGGTCGAACGCGGCCACGGCGGGGGCCGCTCCGCGCGAGGCGGCCCAGGTGGCGTAGGCCACGGCTCCCCCTGCCAGCACCACCACCGCGACCAGCAGCACGACGAACCTCTTCACCGTCTCCTCCTCCGGATGCCATCGGGTGCGCCACGCGCGGCGCACCCGCTCATCACCGCCTCCGGCTGGAGGGGGCGGTCACGGGTGCGCGCAGGGAGCGCCACGCGAGCGCCAGCGACAGCACCAGCCCCGCCGCCATCACCGCCAGCCCCTCGGTCTCGCCGAGCACCGTCCACAGGGCGCCGAACAGCATCGACGACACCATGCGGGCCGTCGCCTGGCCGGTCTGGATCAGCGCCAGGCCGCTGGTCCTGCTCTCCTCCGGCAGCAGCGGTCCGGCCAGCGCCATCAGCACCCCGTCGGTGGCGGCGTAGAACGCGCCGTGCAGCGCCAGCACGGGCACCAGCCAGGCCGGGCCCATGAGCAGCAGGTACGCGGCCAGCAGCGCCACGTGCCCGGCCGCGAACACCGCTGCCCTGCCGTACCGGTCGGCCAGCCTGCCGAACGGCACGGCCAGCAGCAGGTACGCCCCCGCCGTGCCGAGCGGCAGCAGCGGGAACAGCTCCGGCGCCAGCGCGAGCCGTTTCTGCAGCATCAGGTAGACGAACGAGTCGCTCACCGTCACCAGGCCGAGCGCCGCCGCCACCAGGCACAGCCGCCGGAAGCGGACCTGCCCCAGCAGCGTCCGGAGTTGGAGCGGCCCGCGCCCGCCGGGTGGCAGCGGCCCGCGCCTGTCGCGCACGTACAGCACGAGCAGCAGGACGCCGAGCGCGGCGACGCAGAAGCTGGTGACGAAGACCGCGTCGTAGGCGCCGGCCGTGACGGTGAGCACCCCGAACGCCACGAGCGGGCCGAGGAAGGCGCCCACCGTGTCCATCGCCCGGTGCACGCCGAACGCGCCGCCGAGCCGGTCCGCGGGCGCGCTGAGCGTGATCAGCGCGTCCCTGGGCGCCGTCCGCAGGCCCTTGCCGGTCCGGTCGGCCGCCATGACGGCGCCCAGAGCCGCCACCGAGCCGCCCGCCGCGAGCAGGGCGAGCTTGCACACGGCCGACAGCCCGTAGCCGACCCCGGCGACCAGTTTGCGCCGCGCGAGGCGGTCGGCCGCGTGCCCGCCCGCCAGCCTGACCAGGGCGGTCACGCCGAAGTAGAGCCCGTCGAGCACGCCGAACTGCACGAGGCTGAGCCCGAGCGCGCTCACCAGGTACAGCGGCAGCACCGCCGTGACCATCTCCGACGATATGTCGGTGACCAGGCTGACCAGGCCGAGTGCCAGCACGTTGGCCGGCACGGACCTGGCGAGCCCGGTTCCTTTGATCGAGATGTACATCTACGCCCGGCCGGTGAGGTCGAGGAGCACGCCGTGCCCGGCGGCGGCGGTCGCCTTGCGCATCCGCCTCGCCCCTCAGTGGCAGGTGTAGGTGGGGCTGGTGTCCTTGGCGGAACCGTCGGTGCCGATCAGCTGCCAGCCGAACGTGCTGTCGGTGAGGGTCAGCTTGAGCACGCCGTAGGTGTCGGTGAGCCGCTTCTGGCTGTTCGGCTGCACGTTCTCGATCTTGTACGGCGAGGCGCCGCCCATGCCGCCGAGCACCTCGACGATGCCGTTGGGGTCGGCTTGACCGTTCGGGTTCTGCGCCGCGAACCGCTCGTAGTGGTGGTCGTGGCCGTTGAGCACCAGGTCGGCGCGGGCTTCGTAGAGCGCCTGCCAGACCGGCCTGGACACCGGGTCGTTGCCGTGCTCGCCCGAGCTGAACAGCGGGTGGTGCCAGTAGGCCGCGACGCACCGCTTGGTCGTGGCCGCCAGGTCGGCCTTCAGCCAGGTGAGCTGCGCCTGCTGGTCGAAGGCGTTGGAGTCGAGTGCGACGAAGTGCCAGCCGCCGTGGTCGTAGCTGTAGTAGCTCTTGCCCTGCGGGAAGGCGATCGAGCCGAAGTACGCCTTGTAGCCCGCCTCAGATCCGGCCGGGTCGTAGGTCTCGTGGTTGCCGGGCACCGGGCGGGTCTTGGCCTTGAACCTGCCCCACGTCTTGTCGTAGTAGTTGCGGAAGTCCGACAGGCGGGCGTCGTCGTACTGGTTGTCGCCCATGGTGATGACGAACTCGGGGTTCATGGCCTCGACGCGGGCGGCGGTCTTGGGGTGCGCGCACGAGCTGGAGCTTGCGGTGCACTGCTCGGCGATGTCACCGGCCGCCGCGACGACGAAGGAGCCGCCCGGCGGGTCAGTGGGCGGGTCGGTCGGGGTGCTGGTGCCGCCGAACACCTGCATCTCGTAGACCGAGTAGCCGTAGGAGGTGCCGCGGGCCGTCCCGTACAGGCGGACGTAGCGCCCGGTTCCGGACACCGTCAGGTCGTCGAGGCCGCCGTCACCCGAGGTGGTGGAGTAGACGGTGGTCCAGGACGACGCGTCGTCGGACGTCTCGATCCGGTAGGACGCGCCGTACGCGGCCTCCCAGAACAGCTTGACCCTGCTGATCTGCTGCGGGCTGCCGAGATCGACGCGGATCCACTCGGGGTCGTGGCCCTCCTGCGAGGCCCACCTGGTGGAGGTGGTGTCGCCGTCGAAGGCCTTGCCCGAGCTGTAGGAGGAGCCCTCCTTGGACGAGGAGGAGGTGGGTTTGCCCTGCGACAGCAGGGTCTCGGCCGCGCCGGCGGACGTGGCTGCCACCACGACGAGCAGTCCGGCGAACAAGGCGATCACGGCGGCGACGGCTAAGCGGGCTCTGGACACGGCGAATCTCCTGAGGGGGTGAGAGATCAGGGCATGTCAGACCGGGCGCCCGCCGGGACGGCCCACCGGGCACCACGTCACGGCCGGGACAGCAGAGGTCTCGCTGAGCGCGTCACTTTTCCCTAGAAAAGCCGCGCCAAGCCGCTACCGGAAAGCGTGGCAAGCGGCTTGACGGCTGTCAAGAAAGTTAGGAACCCTTATTAACCTATTAACCCTCAGGCCCCCAGACAGGCCGGGCCGAGCAGTTGCTTCAGGTCGCCCATCAGCGCGGGAGAGGGTGTCACCCGCAGCCGGTCCTCGACGCGCAGGACGGTCGTCTTCGGCCCGTTGTGCACCTGCAGGTGCACCTCGGACGTGCCCGGATGGGTGGTGAGGATCTCCTTCAGCCGGGTGACGACCGGCGGGGTACACCGGGTCAGCGGCAGGCTCACCAGCAGCGGCCCGCCCGCCTCCTGGGTCAGGTCGGGCGCGGTCACCTCCATCGCGACGATCTTCGCGACGTCCTCGCGCTTGTCGATGCGCCCCTTGACGAAGACGATCGCGTCTTCGGCCAGGATCGTCGAGCACAGCTGGTAGGCCGACGGGAAGATCATCACCTCGATGGCGCCCGCGAGGTCCTCCAGCTGGGTGAGCACCCAGGTGTCGCCCTTCTTGGTGACCTTGCGCTGCACGCCGCTCAGGATGCCGCCGACGGTCACGACCTGCCCGTCGGCCCGGCTCTCGTCCTGGACCGCGGCGATCGAGCAGTCGGCCCCGGAGGCCAGGATGTGCTCGACGCCGAACAGCGGGTGGTCGGACACGTACAGGCCGAGCATCTCGCGCTCGAACTGCAGCAGCGTGTTCTTGTCCCACTCCCCCACCGGGATCTGCACGTCGAAGGTCTGGTCCTCGCCGCCCTCGATCGCGCCGAACAGGGAGTCCTGGCCGATGGCCTCGTTCTTCTTGATGTCGATGATCGCGTCGACGGCCTGCTCGTGCACCATGACCAGGCCCTTGCGGACGTGGCCGAGCGAGTCGAAGGACCCCGCCTTGACCAGCGACTCGATCACGCGCTTGTTGCAGACGATCGCGGGCACCTTGCGCAGGAAGTCCTTGAAGTCGCCGAAACGGCCCTTCTCCTTGCGCGCGGAGATGATGCCGTCGACGACGTTGCCGCCCACGTTACGGACCGCCGACAGGCCGAAGCGGATGTCGGTGCCGCGCGGGGTGAAGTCGAAGTCGGAGTCGTTGACGTCCGGCGGGAAGACCTTGATGCCCATCCGGCGGCACTCGTTGAGGTAGAGGGCCGACTTGTCCTTGTCGTCCTTGACGCTCGACAGCAGCGCGGCCATGTAGGCGGCGGGGTGGTTGGCCTTGAGGTAGGCGGTCCAGTAGGACACCAGGCCGTAGGCGGCCGAGTGGGCCTTGTTGAAGGCGTAGTCGGAGAACGGCAGCAGGATGTCCCACAGCGTCTTGATGGCCGCGGCGGAGTAGCCGTTGTCCTTCATACCCGCCTCGAAGGACTCGAACTGCTTGTCGAGCTCGGCCTTCTTCTTCTTGCCCATCGCGCGGCGGAGCAGGTCGGCTTTGCCGAGCGAGAACCCGGCGACCTTCTGCGCGATGGCCATGACCTGCTCCTGGTAGACGATCAGGCCGTAGGTCGTGTCGAGGATCTCGGCGAGCGACTCCTTGAACTCCGGGTGGATCGGGGTGATCTCCTGCTGGCCGTTCTTGCGCAGCGCGTAGTTGGTGTGGGAGTTGGCGCCCATCGGGCCGGGACGGTAGAGGGCGCCGACGGCGGAGATGTCCTCGAAGTTGTCGGGCTTCATCAGCCGCAGCAGCGAGCGCATGCCGCCGCCATCGAGCTGGAACACGCCGAGCGTGTCGCCCCTGCCGAGCAGCTCGTAGGTCTTGCGGTCGTCGAGCGGCAACTTCAGCAGGTCGATCCACTCACCGGTGGTCGACTGGATCAGCTTGAGGCAGTCGTCCATGATGGTGAGGTTGCGCAGGCCCAGGAAGTCCATCTTCAGCAGGCCGAGCGTCTCGCAGGTCGGATAGTCGAACTGCGTGATGATCGCGCCGTCGGAGTCGCGGCGCATGATCGGGATGTAGTCGGTGATCACCTCGGCCGACATGATCACGCCTGCGGCGTGCACGCCGGTCTGCCTGATCAGGCCCTCCAGGCCCTTGCCGAGGTCCATCGTCGCCTTGACGTCGACGTCTTCCTCGTAGAGCCTGCGCAACTCGCCCGCCTCGCCGTAGCGCGGGTGATCCTTGTCGAAGATGCCCGACAGCGGGATGTCCTTGCCCATCACCGCGGGCGGGAACGCCTTGGACACCTTGTCGCCGAGCGCGTACGGATAGCCGAGGACGCGACCGGCGTCCTTGATGGCGGCCTTCGCCTTGATGGTGCCGAACGTGGCGATCATGGCGACCTTGTCGGCGCCCCACTTCTCGGTCACGTAGCGGATCACGTCGGCCCGCCTGCGCTCGTCGAAGTCGATGTCGACGTCGGGCATGGAGACGCGGTCGGGGTTGAGGAAGCGCTCGAAGATCAGGCCGTGCGGCAGCGGGTCGAGGTCGGTGATGCCCATCGCGTACGCCACCAGCGAGCCCGCGGCCGAGCCTCGGCCCGGCCCGACCGGGATGCCGTTCTCCTTGGCCCACATGATGAAGTCGGCGACCACGAGGAAGTAGCTCGGGAAGCCCATCTGCTCGATGATGCCGATCTCGTACTCGGCCTGCTTGCGGTGCTCCTCGTCGTAGCCCTCGGGCCAGCGGCGGTCCATGCCCTCCCAGACGGTCCTGCGGAAGAACTCGGTCTCCGTCATGCCGTCGGGGACGGGGTAGGTCGGCATCAGGTTCTTGAACTCGAAGAACCCGGCCGGATCGACCTTCTCGGCCACCAGCAGCGTGTTCCGGCAGCCCTCGGCCCACAGGTCGGAGGAGTCGACGGCGCGCATCTCGTCGGCGGTCTTGATGTAGTAGCCGCTGCCGTCGAAGCGGAACCGCTCGGGGTCGGACAGCTGCTTGCCGGTCTGGATGCACAGCAGGGCGTCGTGCGAGGCGGCGTCGGACTCGTAGGTGTAGTGGGAGTCGTTGGTGACCAGCGGCGGGATGTTCAGGTCGCGGCTGATGCGGGTCAGCCCGTCGCGGACGCGGCGCTCGATGTCGAGGCCGTGGTCCATGATCTCCAGGAAGAAGTTCTCCTTGCCGAAGATCTCCTGGTACTTCGCGGCGGCCTTCAGCGCCTCGTCGTACTGGCCCAGCCTGAGCCTGGTCTGCACCTCACCGGAGGGGCAGCCGGTGGTGGCCATCAGGCCGTCGGCGTGCTCGGCGAGGATCTCGGCGTCCATCCGCGCCCACTTGCGGACGAACCCCTCGGTGTAGGCGCGCGAGGACAGCCGCATCAGGTTGTGCAGGCCGGTCTTGTTGCGTGCCCAGATCGTCATGTGGGTGTAGTAGCCGCCCGCGGAGACGTCGTCCCTCTTCTGGTGCGGCTCGCCCCACAGCACCGGCTTCTTGTTGTGGCGCAGTTCGGGCGCGACGTACGCCTCGATGCCGATGATCGGCTTGATCTCGGCGGCGGTCGCCTGCTTGTAGAAGTCGTAGGCGCCGTGCATGTTGCCGTGGTCGGTGATCGCGATCGCCGGCATGCCCAGCTCGCCGACCTGTTTGAACATCTGCTTGAGGCGCGCGGCACCGTCGAGCATGGAGTATTCGGTGTGCACATGCAGATGGACGAACGAGTCGCTGGACGACATGGAGCGGCGCCTCCCGGCCTGATGTGGTGTGCGTTTCGACTCTAGTGGTCCACGCCGACATCCCGGACGCCGCCCGAGGACGGCGTGCCGAACCCGTCACCCCAGGTAGCGCGGCTATCGTCTCCCTCACGGAAAGTGACGAGGGAGACACATGGAGCGCACGGAGACCGACGAGGGGTACCGGCACTCGCTGGGCAACCGCCAGGTCCAGATGATCGCGATCGGCGGGGCGATCGGCGTCGGCCTCTTCCTCGGCGCGGGAGGCCGTCTGGCCGCCGCGGGGCCCGCGCTCATGCTCTCCTACGCGGCTGCGGGAGTGGCCGCGTTCTTCGTCATGCGGGCACTCGGCGAGCTGGTGCTGTACAAGCCCGCCTCGGGCTCGTTCGTCGTGTACGCGGGCGAGTTCATCGGGCCGTGGGCGGCGTTCGCGAGCGGCTGGATGTACTGGATCAACTGGGCGTTCACCGGCATCGCCGAGCTGACCGCGATCGGCGCGTACGTCCACTACTGGGCGCCCGCGTTCCCCGAGTGGCTCACGGCGCTGATCGCGCTGGCCTCCGTGCTGGCGGTCAACCTGCTGTCGGTGCGGCTCTTCGGCGAGCTGGAGTTCTGGTTCGCCATGCTGAAGGTGCTGGCGATCGTCACGTTCCTGGTCGTCGGACTGGTGCTGGTGGTGTTCTCGGTGGGGCAGGCGGGCCCGCAGAACCTCGTCGCGCACGGGGGGTTCTTCCCCACCGGCTTCCCGATGGTGCTGATGAGCCTGCAGTCGGTGGTGTTCGCGTACGCCTCGATCGAGCTGGTCGGCATCACGGCGGGTGAGACGGCCAGGCCGCGCGAGGTCATGCCGAAGGCGATCAACGGCGTGGTGTGGCGGATCGCGGTGTTCTACGTCGGCTCGGTCGTGCTGCTGGCCATGGCGCTGCCGTGGACCGCCTACCGGGCGGGCACCTCGCCGTTCGTGACGGTCTTCGCCCATCTGGGCGTGCCGTGGGCCGCCGACGCGATGAACCTCATCGTGATCACCGCCGCGCTCTCCTCCTGCAACTCCGGTCTGTACGCCACGGGCCGCATCCTGCGCTCGATGGCCCGCAAGCAGGAGGCGCCCGGGTTCACCGGCACGCTCAGCGCGCGGCGCATCCCCGTCGGCGGCGTCCTGTTCACCGCGTCCACGTTCCTGGCGGGCGTGGCGATGTTCTACTTCGTGCCGGAACGGGCGTTCAACATCGCCACCGCCGTCGCCTCGTTCGGTGTGGTCACCACCTGGGGCACGCTGGTCTACTGCCAGATGCGGCTGCGCGGGTCCGGCCACCGCTCGGCGTTCCCGATGCCCGGTTCGCCGTACACCGGCTGGGCGACGCTCGCCTTCCTGGCGCTGGTGGTGCTGCTGATGCCGTTCGCCGACGCCGACCAGCGGGTCGCGTTCTTCCTGATGCCGGTGCTCATGGCGGCCATCGCGCTCGGCTGGGCGGTGGTCAGGCGGCGTCGCGCGTCCTTTCCCACCGACGACGTCCCCGTCGGCGACTAGGCTTCTGTGCGGAATGGAGATCGCCGCCCGCGGGAGGTCACGCTGGAGACACGCACGATCGCCCGGGTGGCGGCGGCGGCCACGCTGGGCGTCGCGCTCGCGCTGGCCACGCTCTCCCTCGACGTCCACCGCACCGTCGCCTGCGCCTTCCTGGGCGCGGGCTGCCCGACGAGTGACGCGCCGCGCGGCGACCTGCCGCGGGTGACCCGGCTGACCCCGGTGCAGGTGGCGCAGAGCGGCGCCTATGTGGCGCTCGGCGACTCCTTCTCCTCCGGGGAGGGCGTCTACGAGCAGGGGGAACGGCCGGTCAACGGCGGCGCCGACCGGTGCCACCGGGCCAGGGGCTCGTACGTCCCGCTGGTCGCGGGGGCGCACAGTTTCGGCGGCGGCAGCTCGTTCTGGGCCTGCAGCGGCGCGACGACGGGCCAGCTCTTCTCCGGGCAGTACGGGCAGCAGCCGCAGATCACCCGGGTCGGGCCGGAGACGAGCCTGGTGACGCTGAGCATCGGCGGCAACGACGCCGGGTTCACCCCCGTCCTGACCGGCTGCATCGTCAAGCTGCCCTGGTCGTCGGCGTGCGTCGAGCAGGACACGCAGGTGTCGCAGCGGATCGCCGGGTTACGTCCGAGCCTGCTGAAGGTGCTGCGCGAGCTGCGCGGCCGGGCGCCGAACGCCCGGATCATCGTGCTCGGCTACCCCCGCCCGTTCCCCGCCTCCCCCAGCGAGAGCGTCGACAACCTGAGCCCCGACGACCAGCGGTGGCTGAACGGGGTGACACGCCAGCTGAACGACCAGGTGGGCCAGGTGGCCGGCGAGTTCGACCGGGGCGTGGCGGCCTTCGGCGGGCCCGGCAGCGTGGAGTACGTCGACGCCTACGAGGCCTTCACCGGTCACGAGGTCGGGCGGCCCCAGCCGTACCTCAACGGGCTGCTACTCGATCTCGACGAGCTGACCGTCAACCCGCGCAGCTTCCACCCCACGGGCGACGGCTACCGCCGCTTCGCCGAGCTGATCAACGCCAAGATCGCCGCCGGGCCGGACCGCCCGCTGAACAACTTCGCCGTCACGTCCGCGCCGAGCGCTCCTCTGACAGGTGCAGCCCCGCCTCGATGACCGCGTTCATGATCGGCGCCAGCCGCGCCTCGCCCAGCTCGGGCGCGCGCTGGGCCATCCGCGCGACCAGCGCCCGCTCGCGCGCCATGTCGCGGCCCGCGAACCCGCCCACCGGCTTGAGCGTCTGGACGACTCCCGCCAGCGCGGCCCGCCGCTCCAGGAGGGTGGCCAGGGCGGCGTCGACCCGGTCGATGGCCTGCCTGCTCTCCTCCAGCGTGGCGGGCAGCTCGGGGCGGAGCAGGGCGCCGACGAGCGTCACCGCGTCCTGCGCCTCCCGCGTCCCGGAGCCGTCGACGAGGAGCCCGTCGGCGCCGGCCGCCACCGCCGCCGCGGACAGCCCGGGGTCCTGCGACACGTCGGCGACCACCGGCCGCCCCGACGCCTCCCGCGCGGCCCGCAGCAGGCCCAGGTCCAGCCGCCCCTGCTCGCAGAGGATCACCTGATCGTCGTTCTCCAGCGCGCAGTAGTCGGCCAGGGCGAGCCACTCCTCCAGCGACCCGGAGGGCCGCCGTTCCACCACCACGGGCAGCCCCAGCCCGGCGACCGCGCGCACCAGCGGGATGTCGCGCGTCCACGCCGCCCCGACGACCACGCCGTCGGCGTGCGCGGCGATCGCGGGCAGGTCGTCCGCGCGGGACGGCTCGACCAGCGTGGCCCCGTCGCGCAGCACCGCGGACGCGTCGGCCTGGCCGGGCCCGCGCAGGTTCACCCGGCCGCTGACCAGCACGGCAGGCCCGTCGCCCACGCGCAGCCCGCCCAGGCTGACCACGCGTCGTCGCAAAGTCGTAGACATTCGGCTCCCCCATTCGGGCCGGCCCCGCGCGGAGCCGGCAGAAAACCAAAAAGGCAGAGACGAGGCGTCTCTGCCTTGTGCCGACTCCAGGTGGTCGCTAGCTGACGACCGGCTCTCCCGGAGCCGGCTCGGTAAACGCGTAGCGACAAGTCATGTCAGAAGCTTACACCGGCTCTCCACCTGCTGGACGTTGCTTCTCATATGGCGGACTGTCCTTCAGGCGAGTCGCCGTTGATCCCTCACTGTGGGAGTATTTCTTGGCCTAGAGGAGGTTTTGAGGCCGTTGATGTCGGATCGGAAGCAGGACGGACGCCGCATCGCCGGCCGCTACCAGCTGCAGGAACCCATCGGCAGGGGTGGCATGGGCATCGTCTGGCGTGCCTATGACGAGCTCCTTGACCGCACGGTCGCCGTCAAGGAGGTCAGGTACGCCGCCGCCTTGGGCGACGAAGTGCAGCTGCTGAATCGGCGCACGATGCGCGAGGCGCGGGCGGCGGCCAGGTTCGAGCATCCCAACGTGATCGTCGTCCACGACGTGATCGAGGAGGACGACCGTCCCTGGATCGTCATGCAGCTCGTCGTCTCGCGCTCGCTGGGCGCGGTGATCAAGCAGGACGGTCCCCTCCCTCCCAAGCGGGTGGCCGAGATCGGCCTGGCCGTGCTGGACGCGCTGCACCGGGCGCACGAGTCCGGTGTGCTGCACCGCGACGTCAAGCCCGAGAACGTGCTGCTGGCCGACGACGGCCGGGTGGTGCTGACCGACTTCGGCATCGCCACGCTGGAGACCGAGACGCAGCTCACGGTCACCGGGCTGGCGGGTACCCCGGCGTTCATCGCGCCCGAGCGGCTCAAGGGGCTGCCGGCGCGGCGCGAGTCGGACCTGTGGTCGCTGGGCGCGACCCTCTACACGGCCGTGGAGGGCAGGTCGCCGCACGAGCGCGGGATGGCGCTGGCGACCATGCACGCCGTCCTGACCGACCCGCCCGACCCCGCTCCGCACGCGGGGCCGCTGGCGTCGGTGATCGACGGCCTGCTGGTCAAGGAGCCGGTGCAGCGGCTCACGTACGAGGAGGCCACGCTCGAGCTGCGCAAGGTGATCGCGCAGGCCACCGTCCGGCCCGCGCCCGTCGCCACCGACGCCGCCGACTACGACTACGACGACACGGCGACCGACCCGGACCTGGCCGTCCCCGTGCTGCCGGAGACCGGAGCGCGGCTCACCCCGGTGACGCCGCAGCCGACCCGCGAGCCCGCGGCGCACGTGGCCGAGTCCACCATCAACGCGGAGCGGCCGGAGGGGCGGCGGGCCATGCCGATCATCGCCGCCATCGGCGCCGTCGTGCTCGTCGCCAGCGTGGGCGGGTACCTCGGCCTGCGCTCGGCGCCCGGCACCGAGCCCAAGAACCGGACCGCGGCCAGCCTGTCGTCGCAGCCTTCCACCGCTCCCCCTTCCACGCCGCCGCCCTCCGCGACCAGCGCGCCGTCCACTCCTGCGGCCACCCCCACGACCAGCCCGTCGCCCACGCCGACCGCCACCCAGAAAGACCCGGCCGCGGCGCTGCCGAAGAACTGGAAGACGTACACGGACGACAAGCTCGCCTTCTCGATCGGCCTGCCCAAGGGCTGGCGCGAGTACACCCGCCAGGGCAACCAGGTCTACTTCCGGGGTCCCGGCGCCGCCGCCAACTCCTTCCTGATGGTCGAGAGGGCCAAGAAGCCGGGCGACGACCCGTACAAGGACTGGAAGAAGCAGGAGCCGCGCTCGCGCGACAACTTCGGCGGCTACAAGCTGATCAGCATCAAGAAGGTGGACTACATGAAGGCCGCCGCCGACTGGGAGTTCTCCTGGAACACCAACACGGGCCCGACCCGGGTGCGCAACCGCGGCTTCATCACCGACGACGGCCGTGGCTACGCGATCTACTGGCACAGCCTGAAGAGCAGCTGGAAGAAGAACCTGCACTTCTTCGACACCTTCGCCGCGACCTTCAAGACCACGAAGTAGGCTGCGCGGCGTGGAAAGGCAGGTCGGCAACCGTTACCGGCTCATCGAACCGCTCGGCGAGGGCGGCATGGGCGTGGTCTGGCAGGCCTACGACGAGTTGCTCGACCGCACGGTCGCGATCAAGGAGGTCCGCTATTCGGGCGTCGGCGACGCCAAGCGGGCCGAGCTCAACAGCCGGACCATCAGGGAGGCCCGGGCGGCGGGCCGCCTCGACCACCCGTCAGTGGTCGTCATCCACGACGTCGTGGAGGAGGACGGCCGTCCGTGGATCGTGATGCAGCTGGTCAAGTCGCGGTCGCTGGCCGAGGAGGTCCGCATGCGCGGGCCGCTGCCGGTCGCGCGGGCCGCGCTGATCGGCGCCAGGGTGCTCGACGCGCTGCGCGCCGCGCACGCGACCGGGGTGCTGCACCGTGATGTCAAGCCGGAGAACGTGCTGCTGGCCGACGACGGCCGGGTGGTGCTGACCGACTTCGGCATCGCGTCCCTGGAGGCCGAGGCGGGCCTGACGGCCACGGGCGGCCTGATCGGGACTCCCGCGTACATGCCGCCGGAGCGGCTCAACGGCGAGCCCGCCAGGCCCGAGTCCGACCTGTGGTCGCTGGGCGCGACGCTGTACGCGGCGGTCGAGGGCGATCCGCCGTTCAAGCGGGACTCGTGGCCGGCGACGGTGGCGGCGGTGCTGCGCGACCGGCTCGAGCCGCCGTCGCGGGCGGGAGCGCTCGGCCCGGTGATCATGGCCATGCTGCACAGGAACCCTGCCGCCAGGATGCCCGCCGAGGAGGCGGCCCACCTGCTCGAGTCCCTGGCCGTCGACCCGAACGGGACGCTGGAGGTGCGCTCGGTGCGGCGACGGCGACGGCGCCGGCGGTGGGCGATCGTGCTGCCCGCCGCGGTGGCGCTGGCCGCGGTGCTGGGCACGGGCGGCGTCCTGCTGGCCGCCCGCTCCTCTGACACCCTGGGCGGGGCGAGCACGCCGGGTCCGTCTGGAACGAGCGCGCCCGAACCGAGCACGCCCGCGACGCCCTCTTCGCCCTCTTCGACCCCGTCACCCTCCCCACGTCCCCTCCCCGACGGCTGGCGCGCCTACAAGAACTCGCCGGGCGCCTTCTCCATCGCCCTGCCCGAAGGGTGGCGGGCGGTGAAGAGCCCCACGCGCGACAGCGTCACCCTGAGCCGCGCGGGCTTCCCCGGCCAGATGATCGTCGAGTGGACCGTCCCCGAGCGGCAGTGGGCCGATCCCGAGCGGCGCTGGGAGGCCCTGGAGAAGGAGATCCAGGCCAAGGGCGGGTTCACCGACTACACCAGGATCGGCATCACCCCGCTCACCTACCTCGGCCGGCCCGCCGCCGACTGGGAGTTCACCCGCCGCCGGCCCGACGGTAACCTGATTCACGTGGTCAACCGCGGTTTCCGTACCGCCGCGGGCCGCCCGTTCGCGCTGTACTGGGAGACCTCCGACTCGCGCTGGCAGCAGGACCGCCACTACTTCGACACCTTCGCCCGGACGTTCAAAGTGTTGTGAAATGAGCAGATGAAGGAGCAGGCGCGCTTCTGGCGGCACCCGGCGGTGCCGGAGGTCGACCTGCTCAAGGCCCGCTACGTCACCCACCGCTTCGCCAGGCACGCGCACGACGGCTACGCGATCGGCGTCATCCTCGCCGGCGTCGAGGAGTTCGACTGCCAGGGCAGCCTGCTGCGGGCGGGCGCGGGCGAGCTGGTGCTGGTCAACCCCGACACCGGGCACACCGGGCAGGCGGGCACGCCAGGCGGCTGGTCCTACCGGATGCTGTACCCGTCGGTCGAGGCGATGGCGGAGGTGGCGGCCGAGATCGGGCTGCCGCGCGGCACGCCGTACTTCCCTCAGCAGGTGGTGCGCGATCCGGCGGTGGCGGCGCTGCTGGGCAGCGCGCACCAGGCGACCGAGCGCGGCGACGGGCTGGCCGCCTCCACGCTGATGCGCACGCTGTTCGCCCGCCTGCTGGCCCGCCACGCCGTTCCCCGCCCGTCGGCCGTGCTGCCGTCCGAGGGGCTGCGGGCCGTCCGCGAGGCCCTGGACGTGCTGCACGGCAGCCTGCTCGATCCCCCCACGCTCGACGACCTGGCGCAGACCGTGCGGGCCAGGCCGTTCCCGCTGCTGCGGGCGTTCAAGGCGGCGACGGGCCTGCCGCCCCACGCCTACCTGACCTCGCTGCGGGTACGGCGGGCGCGCGGACTCCTGGCCTCCGGGATGCCACCCGCGCAGGTGGCCGCCGAGGTGGGCTTCACCGACCAGGCGCACCTGAGCCGCCACTTCAAGCGCATCATGGGCGTCCCGCCCGCGGCCTACCAACGCTCCGCAGGAACGTACAAGACCGAGTGAACGGGTAGCGCCTACCTTCTACCAGCATGGAAGAGACAACACTCCGTTCCGCCGCCATACGGGACGGTCTGGGCGTGGGGCTGGCCGTGGGGCTGTCCGGCCTCGCCTTCGGCGCCGCGGCCGTCACGGCCGGGCTCAGCGTCGCGCAGGCGTGCGTCCTCAGCCTGCTGGCCTTCACCGGCGCCTCGCAGTTCGCCCTGGCGGGCGCGGTGGGCGCGGGCGGCAACCTGGTCGCCGCCGCGGCGGGCGCGCTGCTGCTCGGCGGCCGCAACACCCTGTACGGCCTGCGCCTGGCCGACCTGCTGCGGGTACGCGGCCCGCGCAGACTGCTGGCCGCGCACGGCGTGATCGACGAGACCACGGCGGTCAGCCTGGCCCAGCCGACGGCGCAGGGCGCCCGCGCTGGGTTCACCGCCACCTTCGTCAGCCTCTACCTGACGTGGAACCTCACCACCCTGCTCGGCGCGCTCGGCACGTCCTTCCTCGGCGACCCGGGCGTGCTCGGCCTGGACGCGGTCGGCCCCGCCACGTTCCTGGCCATCCTCTGGCCCCGCCTGACCGGCAGCGCCGAACTGCGCCGGCTGGCGGCGGCCGGCGCCGCGATCGCGCTCCTGGCCAGCCCGTTCCTCCCGCCGGGCGTGCCCGTGCTGCTGTCGGCCGCGGCGGTCCTGGTGGTGATGGTGCGATGACGCTGTGGTGGGCCATCGCCGCCGTCTGCGCGGGCTGCTACGCGCTCAAGCTGGCCGGGCTCGCGGCGCCGCGCCGGGTGCTCGACCACCCGGTGGTGCGCCGCTTCGCCGACCTGGTCCCGGTCGCGCTGCTGGCGGCGCTGATCGCGGTGCAGATGTTCACCGAGCGCGGCGAGTTGCACGTCGACCTGGCGCGGACGGCCGGGCTGGGCGCGGCCGTGGTCGCGCTGCTGCTGCGCGCGCCCTTCCTGGTGATCCTCGCCACCGCGGCGGTGGTCACCGCGGTTGTCAGGGTGTTTATCGGGTAGTCGGCCCGCATGTCCGATTCTGCGGGGATGGTCGGTGGCAGGTACCGGTTGGTCAGGACCATCGGCCAGGGCGGCATGGGGACCGTCTGGCAGGCTCACGACGAGGTGCTCGGCAGGGACGTCGCGATCAAGGAGATCGTCCCGTCCCCCGATCTGACCGGGCCGGAACGGGAGGAGTTCGCGGTCCGCACCTTCCGCGAGGCCAGGGCCGCCGGGCGGGTGGCGCATCCGGGCGTCGCCACCGTCTACGACGTGCTGGAGGAGAACGGCCATCCCTGGATCGTCATGCAGTTGGTCCGCTCCCGCACGCTCGGCGCCCTGGTGCGGGAGGAGGGGCCGATGTCGCCCGCCGAGGTCGCGGACATCGGCGTGCAACTGCTGGAGGCGCTGCGCGCCGCGCACGCCGCGGGCGTCCTGCATCGGGACGTCAAACCGGACAACGTGCTGCTCACCGAGGACGGCAGGGCGGTGCTGACCGACTTCGGCATCGCCACCACCGAGGACGAGGCCCCGCTCACCAGAACCGGGGTGCTGGTCGGCACGCCCGCCTTCATGGCGCCCGAGCGTGCCGCCGGGGGCGCCGCCCGTCCCGCGTCCGACCTGTGGTCGCTGGGCGTGACGCTGTACGTCGCGGTCGAGGGCCACTCGCCCTTCCACCGCCCGCACGCGCTGGCCACGCTCGGCGCGGTCATGCACGACGAGCCCGCGCCGCTGGCCCGCGCGGGGATGCTGGGGCCCGTCCTGCTCGGCCTGCTGCACAAGGACCCGGCCGCGCGCATGTCGCTGGACGAGGCCGAGCGGCGCCTGCACGGCGTCGTGGCCGGGAGCCTGTCCGAGAACACCGCCCCCGTGCTCGTCCCCGAGCTGGCGCGGCGCCCACCACCCGGGCCGGAGAGCCGGCGCGGGGCGCGGCTGGCCGCGCTGGCAGCCGGCACGCTCACCGTCGCCATGGTGGCGGGGGGCGCGGCGTGGTGGTCCAGCCGGACGGGGCACGCCCGGCACCCCTCGTCGGTGCCCGCCGTGGTGCACAGCTCCCCGACGGTCACCCCGCCCCCGCCGGAGAAGCCCACGTCCACCGGGAGCAGGACCCGCGACGAGCAGAGGTCGCACACACCTTCGACCTGGGGCAACGGCGCGGGGCGGCAGAGCCGCTGACCCGCGGCTCAGGACTCGGCGCGGACCAGGTCGAGCGCCTTCTGCAGGTCGTCAGGGTAGTCGGTGCTGAACGACATCCACTCGCCCGAGCTCGGGTGCTCGAAGCCGAGCGCGACCGCGTGCAGCCACTGCCGGTGGACTCCCAGCCTGGCCGCCAGCGTCGGGTCCGCCCCGTACATCAGGTCGCCCACGCACGGGTGACGCAGCGCCGCCATGTGCACCCTGATCTGGTGCGTGCGGCCGGTCTCCAGCTTGATGTCGAGCAGCGACGCCGCCCTGAACGCCTCGATCGTGTCGTAGTGGGTGACCGACGGCTTGCCGCCCGCGACCACGGCGAACCTGCCGTCGCCGGACGGGTGCCTGTCGATGGGGGCGTCGACGGTGCCCCTGAACGGGTCGGGGTGGCCCTGGACCAGCGCGTGGTAGCGCTTGTCGACCGTGCGCTCCTTGAAGGCGCGCTTGAGCCGCGAGTAGGCGTGCTCGCTCTTGGCCACCACCATCGCGCCGGTCGTGTTGGCGTCGAGGCGGTGCACGATGCCCTGCCGCTCGGCGGCGCCGCTGGTGGCGATCGTGTGGCCGGAGCCGAGCAGGCCGCCGAGGACCGTGGGGCCGGTCCACCCGACCGTGGGGTGGGCGGCCACGCCGATCGGCTTGTTCACCACCACCAGGTCGTCGTCCTCGTAGACGATCGACATGCCGGGCACCGGCTCGGCGACCGGCATCGGGGTGGTCACCGGCGGCGGGAGCGTCACGTCCAGCCAGGCTCCCGCGTGCACGCGGTCGGACTTGGCCGCCTCCCGCCCGTCGACCAGCACCTCGCCCGCGACGATCAGCTCGGCCGCGCGGGTGCGGGAGAAGCCGAACAGCCGCGAGAGCGCGGCGTCGAGCCGCTCTCCCTCCAGTCCGTCGGGAACCGGCAGGCTCCGCTGCTCAGCCACGCGTGACCTCCCTGCCGCCCTCGATCTGATAGCCCCGCCAGGCCAGGAACACCGCCAGGATGCCGCCGCAGACGATCGCCGAGTCGGCGATGTTGAACACCGGGAAGTAGTCGATCACCGGGAAGTGGCCGGGCAGCACCTCGATGAAGTCCACCACGTGCCCCTGGAACTGGACGGACCTGCCCAGGCCCGACGGATAGCGCAGCAGCCTGTCGGTGAGGTTGCTCAGCGCCCCGCCGAGCAGCAGGCCCAGCGTGATCGCCCAGGGCAGGCTGCCGAGCTTGCGCGCCGTGCGCACGATCGCGATCACCA
Organism: Nonomuraea sp. NPDC000554; assembly: GCF_040300065.1. Lineage (NCBI taxonomy): Bacteria > Bacillati > Actinomycetota > Actinomycetes > Streptosporangiales > Streptosporangiaceae > Nonomuraea > Nonomuraea sp. NPDC000554. Next base: position 237,229 of record NZ_JBEPDC010000015.1, read on the forward strand.
CACCCGTGGCAATGAAGGTGAAGACGATGGTCATTCCGGTGCCGATGCTGAACGCGGCACCGGAATTGAAGATCACCCGGAATTGCAGCACGTCCGGGATGACGACCAGCGGCGCCTTGCCCTCGAGGGTCCGCAGCACGACGGTCTTGCTGATGACGTCGCTCGCGTAGATGACGACCGCGAGCACGGCGAGGACGGCGAACAGGCGGCCCCGCCGCCCGCCTACCGGCGCTCCTCCTTCTGCTTGCAGGTCACGCACAGCGTCGCCCTCGGGAACGCCTGCAGACGTTCCTTGCCGATCGGCTTGTGGCACGATTCGCACACTCCATAGGTCCCTGCGTCGATCCTGGCGATCGCACGTTCGTTCTGCGCGACCAGGTCGCGCGCATTCAGGGTAAGGGCGATCTCGCGTTCTCGCTCGTACGTCTTCGCGCCGGCGTCCGCCTGGTCGTCTCCGGCCCCCTGGGTGACATCACCGGAAGCGATCTCCGACTCGTGGCGCAGGATGTCCGCGTTCAACGCGTCGATCTCGCTCTGCAGGGTACCGCGTACCTCGGCCAGCTCCTCTTCCGACCACATCGACGGTGTAGCGGTCTGCGTGACTGCCGCCATGGCTGCCTCCATGCTGATCAAGGCCGTAAATGGTGCGGGCAGCTTAGGTCTCCGATAACGAAACGGCAAACGACCCGCCGGACGGTTTACCCCTCCTGTAATAACCCGCCTCGCCCCTCTAACTCCTCACTCGCGGCGTCCATTCCCACAACTTTGTAGGGGTTTACGACTTCCCTACCGGATCCAGATCAACCACCTGGAAACGCGGAAGCCTTCGGCTCCACTCTGCGTTATGGTGTGTAGCTGCAAGGCGTTGATGGGGCCCTGTGAGGGATATCACCCCGGAGCCGCCGGAAGAACGGCTCGTCCGAGCTCACTAGAACCGGCAGCAGATCAATGAAGAGGGCCTCTTCCCGAGGTCAAGAAGGGTGGTACCGCGGAGCCGCACGGCTTCGTCCCTTCACGCAGCCCTGGCCAGCGAAGCGTGGAGGTCCCGCCCGAGATGTCTGCCCCAACTTTCCGCTCTCTACCCGCGCAGGTCGACCTGCCCGCGCTCGAGCGTGAGGTCCTCGACCGTTGGCGCGACGGGAAGATCTTCGAGCGCTCCATCGAGCAGAACGAGGGCAACCCGTCCTGGGTCTTCTACGAGGGCCCGCCCACCGCGAACGGCCTGCCCGGCGTCCACCACGTCGAGGCCCGCGTCTTCAAGGACCTCTTCCCCCGCTACAAGTCGATGCGCGGTTTCAGCGTGCCGCGCAAGGCCGGCTGGGACTGTCACGGCCTGCCCGTCGAGGTCGGCATCGAGAAGGAGCTCGGCCTCAGCGGCAAGAAGGACATCGAGGCGTACGGCATCGCCGAGTTCAACGCCAAGTGCCGCGAGTCCGTGCTGCGCCACGTCGACGCGTTCGAGCAGATGACCGAGCGGATGGGCTACTGGATCGACCTGTCCACCGCCTACCGCACCATGGACCCCTCCTACATCGAGGCGGTCTGGTGGTCGCTCAAGGTCGTCTTCGACAAGGGGCTGCTCTTCCGCGACTTCCGCATCACGCCTTACTGCCCGCGCTGCGGCACCGGCCTGTCCGACCACGAGCTGGGCCAGCCCGGCGGCTACGAGACCGTCTCCAGCCCGTCGGTGTACGTCCGCATGCCCGTCACGTCCGGGCCGCTGCGGGAGCTGGGCGCCTCGCTGCTGGTCTGGACGACCACGCCGTGGACCCTGGTCTCCAACACCGCCGTCGCCGTGCACCCCGACGTGACCTACGTCGCCGCGCGCACCGCCGACGGCGAGGTGCTCGTCGTCGCCGAGCCGCTGCTGCCCGTGCTGGGCGAGGGCGCCACCGAGGTGGCCCGCTTCACCGGCCGCGAGCTGGAGCACACCGGCTACCAGCGCCCGTTCGACCTGGTCGACATCCCGGGCGCGCACTACGTGGTGCTCGGCGAGTACGTGACCGTCGAGGACGGCACCGGCCTGGTCCACCAGGCCCCCGCCTTCGGCGCCGACGACATGGCGGTCACCAAGCAGTACGGCATGCCGGTGGTCAACCCCATCGGCCCCGACGGGCGCTTCCTCGACGACGTCCCGATGGTCGGCGGCCAGTTCTTCAAGGACGCCGACGAGGGCCTCACCGACGACCTGCGGGCCCGCGGGCTGCTGTACCGCGGCGGCCACTTCGAGCACAGCTACCCGCACTGCTGGCGCTGCCACACCCCGCTGCTCTACTACGCGCTCCCGTCCTGGTACGTCAGGACCACCGCCGTCAAGGAGCAGATGCTGGCCGAGAACGCCAAGACCAACTGGTTCCCCGAGACGATCAAGTGGGGCCGGTTCGGCGAGTGGCTGCGCAACAACGTCGACTGGTCGCTGTCACGCTCCCGCTACTGGGGGACCCCGCTGCCGCTGTGGGTGTGCTCCGAGGACGAGTCGCACGTGACGTGCGTCGGCTCGCTGGCCGAGCTGAGCACCCTCGCCGGCGAGGACCTGTCGGCGCTCGACCCGCACCGCCCGTACGTCGACGACGTCGTCTTCCCGTGCCCGGCCTGCTCCGCGGAGGCCCGCCGGGTGCCCGACGTCATCGACGCCTGGTACGACTCGGGGTCCATGCCGTTCGCCCAGTGGGGCGAGCGCGGCAAGCCCGACGGCGTCTACCCCGCGCAGTTCATCTGCGAGGCCACCGACCAGACCCGCGGCTGGTTCTACTCGCTGATGGCGATCGGCACGCTGGTGTTCGGCCAGTCCTCCTACGAGAACGTGCTCTGCCTCGGGCTCATCCTGGCCGAGGACGGCCGCAAGATGAGCAAGCACCTCGGCAACGTGCTGGAGCCCATCCCGCTGATGGACGAGCACGGGGCCGACGCGCTGCGCTGGTTCATGGCCTGCTCGGGCTCGCCGTGGGCGGCCCGGCGGGTGGGTCACAACGCGCTCGAGGAGATCGTCCGCAAGGTCCTGCTGACGTACTGGAACACCACGTCGTTCTTCACGCTCTACGCCAACGCCGAGTCGTGGTCGCCGTCCATGCTGGCCGACGCGCCGCCGGTGTCCTCGCGTCCGCTGCTCGACCGGTGGGCGCTGGCGGAGCTGCACCGCACGGTCGCCGACGTCACCGCCTCGCTGGACGAGTACGACACCCAGCGGGCCGGGCGCCGGCTCGCGGACTTCCTCGACGACCTGTCCAACTGGTACGTGCGCCGCTCGCGCCGCCGGTTCTGGCAGGGCTCGCGCGAGGCGTTCGCGACGCTGTACGAGTGCCTGGAGACGGTGACCCGGCTGATGGCGCCCATCACGCCGTTCGTCACCGACTACCTGTGGGACATCCTGCGCGCCCCCGACGCGCCCTCCTCGGTGCACCTCGCGCCGTGGCCGGTCGTCCGTGAGGAGTTGCTGGACGCCCCGCTGTCGGAGCAGATGGCGCTGGTGCGCCGCCTGGTGGAGCTGGGGCGCTCGGCCCGGGCGTCCTCCGGGGTCAAGACCAGGCAGCCGCTCGGGCGGGCACTGGTGGGCGCGCACGGGTGGCCGTCGCTGCCGTCGGAGCTGCGTGACCTCATCGCGGACGAGCTGAACGTCCAGGCGCTAGAGGACATGTCCGGATTTAGTGCCGACCTCGTGTCTTATACCGTTAAGCCGAACTTCCGGGCGTTGGGGAAGCGGTTCGGGTCGCAGACCAAGCTGGTCGCCGCGGCCGTCGGCGCCGCCGATGCCGCCACCGTGGCCCGCGCCCTCCGCTCCGGCTCCACGGTCACGCTGGAGGCGGGCGAGCTGGGTCAGGTGACGCTCGGCCCCGACGACGTGATCGTCACAGAACAGCCCCGCTCGGGCTGGGCGGTGGAGACGGGCGCGGTCGACACGGGCACCGGCGAGACGGTCGCGCTCGACCTGGAACTCACGGACGACCTGCGGCGCGCGGGCCTCCTGCGCGAGGTCATCCGCCTGGTCCAGGAGGCACGCAAGTCGACCGGCCTGTCCATCACCGACCGCATCGACCTGTGGTGGACGACCACCAACGCCGACCTGTCCCAGGCCCTGCGCCAGGGCGGCGCCCTGGTGGCGGAGGAAGTGCTGGCGTCCACTCTCACGGAGGGCGCCGGCGAGGACCTCCCGTCCCACACGGACGCGGACCTGTCGCTCACCTTCCAGCTGCGCCGCGCCTGACCACCACCCCAGCGGATCTCGGCCACCCGAGATCCGCTGGGCCCACGCAGACAACTGTTGGGTTGCCGGGTTCGCAACCGCTCGGCCCGCGTCCGGCCACCCGCTTGATCATCACCGTCCAGCACGGCCGAGCAGCCAGTCACTCGCGCGCCTGACCCTTCACCGGATCGCCTGACCGTTTCACCAGATCACGAGATCACCGGATGACACAGTGGCGCCTGATCGTCTGATCGCCTACGAGCAGCGATCAGACAGGGGATTCACGCGTCCAGGCCGGTCAGCTGAGCGTTTCGCGGTCGTCCTGGCAGACCGAGCAGCTCGTCAGGCCGGCCGCCTCGGCGTCGTCGATCGTCATGGTCTCCACACCCGTGTCGCCCGCGCCCCTGATGAGCGGGCAGGCGGTGCTGTGGTAGCGGCGGGTACCCACGATGACCTTCACGGTGGCAGGCGGTTCGCCCTTGCCGCCCCCCTTCGCTGCCTTGGCAGGTTCGGCGTCGGGCTCGGACGTCTTGACCGGCTGCTTCTTCGCGGCACCCGAGGCCGCGTCCTTGGCGGGTGCGGCGCCGCGTGGGGCCTCCGGCGACTTGGCGCCCCCTGAAGCCGTCTTACCGCGTGTCGCCTCGGGAGACTTCGCGCCTTCAGCGGCCTCCTCGGCGACCGGCTCGGCCCGCTCGGGCTTGCCCGCCGCCCCCTTCGACTTGCCGGACGTCGCCGACTCCTGGGACGTGCCCGGCGTCGCCGACGCCGCGGACGTCGACGACCTCTCAGGCTTCGCAGTCGTGGACGGCCTCTCAGGCTTCGCGGACGTGGCCGGCTTCTCGGGCTTGGCAGGCGTCGACGCCCCCTGCGACTTCCCGGGCGCGCCCGGCGGCAGCGGCCCTCCTGGCTTGGCAGCCGCCTCCGCCGACGAGGCGGGACGTTCGAGCGCCACAGCCTGGTCCGCCGCGGCAGGCTTGGTGCGCTGCCTCTCGGCCGTCTCACCGGACGATGCGGAGCGCGGCCCAGCCGACGCCGCACCGGACGAGGCAGCCGGCTCACCGGACTTACCGGGACGCGACGTACCAGCCGCATCACCCGGCGCACCAGGACGCTGCTTCGACACCGCAGCGGGCTGCCCGGCCGTGCCGGGGCGCTGCACCTTCAGAACGGCCGTCGGCTCACCGGACAGGCCCGGCAGCTGAGGGGCCGGGTCGTCGGGACGTATCGCGCGCTGCGGCGCGGTCGCGGGGCCCTCGTCATCCGGATCCGGGGCACCACGCTCGGCACCGCCGGACTCCTGAGCGGTGGAGGGGCGCGTCGCCGGCTTCCCGGACGTCGCCTTGGCAGGAGTGGCCGTACCCGACTCGGCGCCGGCCTTCGCGGACGCGGGCCGGGACGTTGACTGGCTGGACGTCGACTGCCCCGCCCCGGATTCACCGGACGCGGCCTTGGAGCCGTCGGCAGCCTGCTTGGGATCGGACGCGGGCCGCCCTGACGACGGCCGGCCGGAGGCGGACCCAGCGGACGCGGCCTGGCCGGACGACGGCCGGCCGGTGGCGGGCTTGGCACCTTCGGAGGCTTGCTTGGAGCCAGGGGAAGGAAGAGCGGGCTCCGTCTGCTGCTCTTCTGCGGACGCCTTCGATGCGGAGGCCGTGGCCGGGCGGGCGAACCAACCGGCCGATCCGTCCGCCTTCGAGGCGGCGGGCGTGCCCGGGGTGGGGGTGGAAGCCTTCGAGTCGGGCTTCGGCTGCCCCGTACCGGCGGGAGCCGGCGGGCGCAGGTCTCGGGTCACCTCGGGGGGAACGGTCCGGTGTTCGGCGGCTGGACCGGGCTTGTCGGTGCCCGGCTTGTCGGCGCCGGGCTGCGCGGTGACGGCGGGTTCCGGGTCGGCCGCGGGCGGCAGCTGCCGTCCGCCGAGCGCGGCGTCGGGCAGGCACGCCGTGCAGGGCGTGAAGCCCTCCTCGCGTGCCTCCTCGTACGTGAGCTCCTCGTGTTCCCTCCCGGCGAGCTGCCGGCACCCCGGGACGTGGTACCGCTTGCGCCCGGGGATCACCAGGACGATCACGTCCGGAGAGACGCCTCTCGGCGCAGGGCGGCCCGGGGCCGGAGCGGGGACGGTCGCCGTCTGCTGTGGCGTCTGCGGACGCGGGGACGGCGGCGCTCCAACCGGGCCGGGGCGGGTCTGGTCGTACGGCAGGCCGGGCGGCACTGCCCCCACCGGAGGGACGGCCGGCGCAGCGGCACGCCCACCTCGGGGAAACAGCTCATGACGCCGCAGGAACGCCCCGATCACCAGGAACAGCGCGGAAAGCACGCTCACCACGATGGACCACATGATCAGGAACGGCTTTGCCAGCACGAAGCCCGCGATCAGCAGAACGATCGCCGCGAGCACCAAACCAGCGCTGATGAGGATCACAGGGGGCTCTTTCGAGTGACGGGCCTATCGACCCGCTACCTTACCGGCGATCGTTGTGAGGACCGTCACCGCCGGGGAAAACGCCCTGCGGAGCCTCGCCGCCGAACGGGTTCGGGCCGGGCAGAGGCTGCTGACCACCCTGCGGCACCGCGTGCGACATGGCGGGCGCCGCGGCAGGACCACCGGACATGACCGGGAACCCGCCACTGCCCTCTGCGGAGACGTTCAGCTCGGCGAGCTGGTTCTCCAGGTAGAGCTTGAGGCGGCTGCGGTACTCGCGCTCGAAGCTGCGCAGCTCCTCGACCTTGCGCTCCAGCTCGTCGCGGGTCTGGACGAGGGAGCCCATGGCCTGGCGGTGCCGCTCCTGGGCGTCGCGCTCCAGCGTCTCGGCGCGGGCGCGGGCGTCGCCGATGACCTGCTCGGCCTGGCGGCGGGCCTTGGTGAGGATCTCGTCGGCCTCGCGGCGGGCGCGGGTGACGGTCTCGTCGGCCTCGCGGCGCGCGTCGGAGATCGCCTGGTCGGCGGTCTGCTGGGCAAGAGCGAGGACGCGGGCCGCGGTGTCCATGTTGTCCTCGGCAGGAGGCATGTTCATGGCCACGGGAACCGGCTGCGGCTGGGGCTGCGGCTCGGGGGCCCGCATGGGCTCGGGCTGCGGCGGCGCCATCATCTCCGGCTTGGGCTGCTCCTGCACCGGCGCGGAGGCCATGGGCATGTTCATGCCGCCCGGCACCTTCCCGCGCATGGCCTCGGCCAGCTTGGCGCGGAGTTCCTCGTTCTCTTGGATCAGGCGGTCAAGCTCAGCCTCGACTTCGTCGAGGAAGGCGTCGACCTCTTCCTCGTCGTAGCCCGGCCGGAGCCGGGTGGTACTGAATTGCTTGTTCCGCACATCAGCGGGGGTCAGCGGCATCTTTTGGTCTCCTTGGCGCGCTTGGAGTCTGTCCGGAGGGACGGTTAACCCGAATCACTTTCAGCGCGGACACGAGTTGGATCATGACCGGTGCCACACAACCCCCGTCACCGGCCCAGTGATCCAGCGATCTGGATCAGGATCAGAACCACGATGAACAGGACTGTGAAGCTTAGGTCAAAGGCCACCGTACCCAACCGGAGCGGGGGAATGAAACGGCGGAGGAACTTGAGGGGCGGGTCGGTGGCGGTGTATGTGGCTTCGGCGAGCACCAGGACGACCCCGGAGGGCCGCCACTGTCGGGCGAACGCCTGAACCGTCTCAAAGATCATCCGGCCGATGAGCAGCACCAGATAGAGCGACAGGACAACGACCAAGATCTGACTCACGATCCCCACGGCCTGGCCGCTCCCCCACTCCCGATGTGCCCTCCGGGTCTCGGCGAGACCTGGTTGGGTCTGATAGGCATACAGAGACTCTAACTCTGGTTGAAGAATCCGCGTTCCGCGATTCGGGCCTTGTCCTCGGCGGTCACCTCGACATTGGCAGGGGACAACAGGAACACCTTGTTGGTAACACGTTCAATGCTGCCATGTAGGCCAAAGACTAGACCTGCCGCGAAATCGACGAGCCGCTTCGCGTCGCTGTCAACCATTTCGGTCAGGTTCATGATGACCGGAGTCCCGTCGCGGAAGTGCTCGCCGATCGTACGGGCCTCATTATAGGTGCGGGGGTGGAGCGTCGTGATGCGCGCCAGGTCGGTCGTGCGGCGCTCCAGGACGGTCGTGGCGGGCCTCTGGGCCGGAACCCCGGAGTCGGTGTCCTCGTCGCGGTCCTGGACCGTCACGGGACGCTCCTCGCCGGTTCTCGACGGCTCGTCCTCGTAGGCGTACTCGTCCGTGTAGGACTCGTACCTCTCGTAGCGGTCGTCCTCCACGAGACCGAGGTAGACCGCCATCTTGCGCATCGCGCCGGCCATCGCTACGTCGTCCTCCTGCTCATGGTCGCACTCGCTCGGGCCTGTCGCCGGGCCCGAGGCGGTAGCCGTACCCCCTTGGAGCTCACCGCTGATCGACCTCTACTGGAACCGCGGGTCTGAAGACCCACTTGACGGGACATTACCTGACGAAGGGCTTGCGGCGGCCGAGCAACGCCGTACCGACTCGCACGTGTGTCGCGCCGTACGCGATCGCCTCCGCCAGATCGTGGCTCATTCCCGCCGAGACCATCGTGGCACGCGGATGCCGCTCCTGTACTGTCAGCGCGACCTCACGCAGCCGCCGGAACGCCGGGCCCGGCTCCTCCTCCAGCGGCGCCACCGCCATCACCCCGCCCAGCCACACGCCGTCGGCGGCGGCGATCTCGTCAGCCAGGGCGGGGACGTCCGCGGGCCTCGCACCGCCCCTCTCCGGGGCGTCGTCCAGCGCCACCTGCACCAGGCAGCCGATCTCACGGCCCTGCTTCACCGCCTCCCGGCTGATCGCGCCGACCAGCCGCGCCCGGTCCACGGAGTGGATCAGGTCCGCGTACCCGACGACGGAACGGACCTTGTTCGTCTGCAGCTGCCCGACGAAGTGCCAGGTCAGGGGGAGGTCGGCGCACTCACGCGCCTTCTGCGCGGCTTCCTGGTCGCGGTTCTCGCCGACGTCCCGCACCCCCAACTCGGCCAGGACGCGCACGTCGGACGCGGGATAGGTCTTGGTCACGGCGACGAGTGTGACCTCCTGCCGCTCACGCCCGGCGGCGCGGCACGCCTCCTCGATGCGCTTCTCGACCTCGGCCAGGCCGGCCGCGATCTCGTCCTTCCTCATCGCACTTCCCACCCTTGCCATCACGTTCCATCCACAGCCTTCACCCTCGCCGCCACCGTTCCACACCCTTCATGCGCGCCCGCACCTCGCCAGGCGCGCCGGGTGTTCCGGCGCACCGCTTCTTCGCAGGGCGGGGACGAATCCGCTGGGCCTGACCGATCCCCATCGGCGACGCCCCGGACTCGCGTGGCGTCAGACCTGACCGATCGCCACTCCCGGCTCGCGGGGCATCGGCCTGACCGTTCCGAGTCGGCGCCGCTCGGGGCCCGCGTGACCCAGCGAGTGCCGTGGGCTTCGGACGCCGGTCGCCTGCGCTCCTCCCCTTCGCCGCACGTCGCGTCGGACCGCACGGTACCGTCTCGCGGTAGCACGACCGGGAGCAGGCCCTCGATCGGGAACGAGGCGCGGAACATCCGGCCGGGACGGTTCGGCCCCGCTGCGCCCCGGCTGACCGGCCATGCCGGTGTCCTGCACCATGCCCTGCTCTGTCGGCCGCGGCGACGCTTGACGCGGGCCACGGCTCCACCGCCCGGGCGGCAGGTGGCGCAGGCGACAGAACGTCTCCTCCAGGGCCTGGCAGGGGCCGCTGGGCGGCGGGGCAAGGAGAGGCGCTCCGCCGAGAGGCCCCAGGGGCGGACACGCTCTCCGCCGGACCTCGCTGGTCGTCTGCCCGCGACGCGAGCACTCTCTCCCTCGGCCCGCCGGCACGCCCACTCTCCGCCGGAGCCTGTGTCTGCTCCTGGGCCGTCCACGTGGGCACGGACTCCGCCAGCCCCTGTCGCGGGCCTGGGAGTGGCGCGAACGCCTCTCCCGTAGGCCCCCGCAACAGGTGGCGCGGGCGCCGCTCCGACAGGCCCTCGCTGCGGGCCGATCGGTGGCGGGTCTTCCGGTGGGCCTCGGCGGAGGAGCGCCGCCGTGCAGACGGTGCCCCTGGCCGGCGGCGTGTCACGGGAAGGACGAGGGCCGGGCTACTTGAGGAAGTCGGGGACGTCGAGTTCTTCCTCTTGCTCCTCGAAGACCACCGGACGGCGTTTGGCGGGCTCCGACATGCGGGAGGTGATGGGTGTGGGCGGATTTGCCGGTTCGGGGGTGGGGCGCGGGATGGAGACGGGGCCGGAGGGCTCGTCCGCGATCGGCTCGGGAGCCGGCGCGGGCTCCGGGGCCGTCTCCACCGGCCGGACGGGCTCCGGACGGGGCTCAGGGCGCGACTCGGCCCTCGGCGGCTCCTGCCTGAAGTCGGCTCGGGGCTCGGCCCGGAAGTCGGGACGCGGCTCCGGACGGGGCTCGGGCCGGGCCTCGGCCCTGGGCTCCGGCCTGAAGTCGGGACGCGGCTCGGGCCTGGACGGCGGCTCGGACTTGACCGTGGGCGAGGAGACGGCGCTCGGACGGGCCGGCGCGGGAGCCGCCGGCGCGGCCGCGGCGGGCCTGGCCGCCGGGCGCGGCTGCTGCTTCTCCACCGGCGGCGGCACGTCGTCGAACCCGGCCGCGATCACCGTGACGCGGACCTCGTCGCCGAGCGCGTCGTCGATGACCGTGCCGAAGATGATGTTGGCGTCGGGCGCCGCCGCCATGGAGACGAGCTGGGCCGCCTCGTTGATCTCGAACAGGCCGAGGTCGGAGCCGCCGGCGATCGACAGCAGCACGCCGTGCGCGCCGTCGATGCTGGCCTCCAGCAGCGGGCTGGACACGGCCATCTCGGCCGCCGCCACCGAGCGGTCGTCGCCGCGGGCGTGGCCGATGCCCATGAGCGCCGAGCCGGCGCCGGACATGACGGACTTGACGTCCGCGAAGTCGAGGTTGATCAGGCCGGGCGTGGTGATCAGGTCGGTGATGCCCTGGACACCGGAGAGCAGCACCTGGTCGGCCGCCTTGAAGGCGTCGAGAACGCTCACCTGCCGGTCGGAGATCGACAGCAGCCGGTCGTTCGGGATGACGATCAGGGTGTCGACCTCGTCGCGCAGGGTCTCGATGCCCGCCTCGGCCTGCGAGGCCCTACGGCGGCCCTCGAAGCTGAACGGACGGGTCACGACACCTATCGTGAGCGCGCCGAGCGACCTGGCGATGTTGGCCACGACCGGCGCGCCGCCGGTGCCCGTGCCACCGCCCTCGCCCGCCGTGACGAAGACCATGTCGGCCCCCTTGAGGACCTCCTCGATCTCCTCGCGATGGTCTTCCGCCGCCTTGCGCCCGACATCGGGGTTGGCGCCCGCGCCCAGTCCGCGCGTGAGCTCCCGCCCCACGTCCAATTTGACGTCGGCGTCACTCATCAGCAGCGCCTGGGCGTCGGTGTTTATCGCGATGAACTCGACGCCCTTGAGTCCCTCTTCGATCATCCGGTTGACGGCGTTCACTCCGCCGCCGCCGATGCCGACGACCTTGATGACCGCGAGGTAGTTCTGCGGTGCTGCCACGACGAGGGGCCTTTCCGCTCGTTGACTTGCCATTTCGGTGCGGATTTCTCCGCGTTCTGTTCAGTACGGTTAAACTCTCAACCTCAAGTTGAGATTCAGATTTATGTCAACCTGAGGATTGATACGGACAGTAGGAGTTACGCTCCGCGCGGGTCAACTAACCGCGCCGCAAGCACGTCCGGCGTGTCGCGGGCTGTCCGTTTCGCTCTGTCGTCGCGCCTGGTCGGAGGCTCTCCGCCCAGACACTCGGGTTACAGGCTCTCACGCCGGACCGCCTACCTCGTACAGGCTCGGCGGCCGTCTTTCGGGTCTCTGACGGGTCCAGCGGCGTTATGTGAGGCATGTCCCGGGAGAGGTGGTCCGCAACGCGCTGCTCCAAGGTCACTTGAGGGTCACCACGTCCGGTGAGCTCACGTCGTAGACGTCCGCCTTGCGGGTCAGCAGCGAGGCGAGAATGCGCGCCTTGTCGGCGCCGCGGTCGGTGCCGCCCCAGACGATGGTGCGCCCGTCCGTCAGGCGCAGCGAGACCCCCTCGGGGGACGTGGCCTGCACGGCCCGGACTCTGCCCGTCAGCGCGGGAGGCAGGTTCCCGATCACCTTGAGCGCCGCCATCGTCGCCGGGTCGCCCGCCCCTGGACGGTCCACCTTGAGCACCGGCAGCCTGGCCGGGGCCACGTCCTTGATCTCGATCACCACGCCCTGCCCGTCGATCAGCGCCGCCTTGCCCCCGGCGATCACGGCGGCCACCGCCTCACGCTCGACCACCTCGATCTTCAGGGTGCCGGGCCACACTCTGTCGACCTTGGCCGAGGCGAGCTGCCTGATCAGCATCACGCGGCTCTGCACGTCCGCCAGATCCACGGTGGCCAGCGGGTGCAGTTCCTCGACTCCGGCCTGCTGCTTGATGCGCTCGGTGGGCACTGTGAGATTTCCCACGATCTCCACCGAGCGCACCCCGAGGACCGGCGAGAAGAACACCAGCCACGCGGCCGTGCCCACCACCCCGGCGGTGAGCAGCACCAGGAACGCTGTACGCGTTCTCACCGCGCGGAGAGCTCCGCCACGATCTGCGGGCCCAGCTCGGTCACGTCGCCGGCGCCCATGGTCAGCACGATGTCGCCCGGACGGGCCCGCTCCGCGACCAGCGCGGGCACCGAGGCCCGGTCAGGGGCGTAGGAGACCTGGCCGGGCGGCAGCGGGACGCGGCTGGCCACCATCGCGCCGGAGACGCCCGGCTCGGGGTCCTCGCGGGCGCCGTAGACGTCGAGGACGACGACCTCGTCGGCGAGCCCGAGCGCGGCGCCGAACTCGTCGGCGAAGAACCTGGTGCGCGAGTACAGGTGCGGCTGGAAGACCGCGACGACCCGCCCGGAGCCCGAGTAGGACGCCACCACGTCGCGGGCGGCCCGCAGGTCGGCGGTCAGCTCGGTCGGGTGGTGGGCGTAGCTGTCGAACACCGCGACGCCCGCCGCCTCGCCCTTGGCCTCGAAGCGCCGCTTGGCCCCCGTGAAGGTCGCCAGGCCGTCTCTGATCTCCTCGAATGGCAGGCCGAGCTCGTCGGCCACGGCGATCACCGCGGTGGCGTTGAGCGCGTTGTGCGCCCCCGGCACGGCCAGCCTGACGTCGCCCTTGCCCTCGATGGTGAACGTGATGCCGAAGCCGTCGGGACGCACGTCCGTCACCCGGTAGTCGCCCTCGGCGCCATAGGTGCGGACCCGCAGGCCGCGCGCCCGCGCCACCGAGACCAGCTCGGCCGCGCCCGGGTCGTCGGCGCAGACGATCAGCAGCGAGCCGACCCGGTCGACGAACCGGGTGAAGGTGTCGTGGACGGCCCGCGGGTCGCCGTAGTTGTCGAGATGGTCGGCCTCGACGTTGGTCACCACGGCGATGTCGGGCGCCAGCATCAGGAACGACCCGTCGCTCTCGTCGGCCTCGGCCACGAACACCGCGCCCGACCCCTCGTCGGCCCCCAGCCCGGTGGTGACGAGCTGGCCGCCCACGCAGTACGACGGGTCGGCGCCGCACTTCTGCAGCGCCACGGTGAGCATCGAGGTGGTGGTGGTCTTGCCGTGGGTGCCCGCGACGGCGACGCCGGTGCGCCCGGACATCACCGCGGCCAGGGCGGCGGCGCGCGGGATGACCCGCAGCCCCTGCTTGATGGCCTCGCCCAGCTCGGGGTTGGAGTCGCGGATGGCGGTGGAGACCACCACGGTGTCGACGTCCTTGATGTGGGAGGCGGCGTGGCCGATGTGCACGGTCGCGCCCAGCTCGCGCAGCTCGGTGACCAGCTCGCCGCTGCGGGCGTCGCTGCCGGACACGCGCACCCCGCGCTTGAGCAGGATGCGCGCGATGCCCGACATGCCCGCGCCGCCGATGCCGATGAAGTGCACGCGCCCCAGATCTTCGGCGGCGACGGGATCGACCAGCTTGACGAGACTCATCGGGCTATCTCCAACACTTTCCTGGCGAGCATGACATCGGCGTCCTTCCGGCCGAGTCGGGAGGCGGCCTCCGACATGGCGACGACCCGTTCGGGGTCGTGAAGGATGGGCAGCACGTTCTGGATGATCCAATCAGATGACAGCGTGGTGTCGTCGGCGACGAGGCCGCCGCCGCCTGCGACGATGCGGCCGGCGTTGAGCTGCTGCTCGCCGTTGCCGTCCGGGTGTGGCACGTACGCCGCCGGCAGCCCGACGGCGGTGAGCTCGGCGCAGGTCAGCGCGCCGCTGCGGCACAGCGCGACGTCGGCGGCGGCGTAGGCGAGGTCCATGCGGTCGACGTAGGGCAGCAGCACGTACTGCGGGTCGCCGGGCGGCGGCTCGTGGTCGACGGTGTTCTTGGGGCCGAGCACGTGCAGCACCTGCACGCCCGCGCGGCGCAGCGTGGGCGCGGCGGCCAGCGCGGCCTGGTTGATCGACCTGGCCCCCTGCGAGCCGCCGAACACCAGCAGCGTGGGCCGGTCGGTCTGCAGGCCGAACCAGGAGCGGGCCCTGTCGCCCATCGACAGCCGGTCGAGTGCGGTGATCTCACGTCGCAGCGGAGTGCCGACGTACTGGGCCTTGGCCAGCGTGGAGTCGGGGAAGCCGGTGAAGACGTGGTCGGTGAGCCTGGCGCCCAGCCGGTTGGCCAGCCCGGGGCGCGGGTTGGCCTCGTGCACCACGATCGGCACGCCGCGCCGCTTGGCCGCCAGGTAGGCGGGCGTGGCCACGTACCCGCCGAAGCCGACGAGGACGTCGGCCTTGGCCCGGTCGAGGATGCCCGCGGCCGCGTTGACGGCCCCCGCCAGCCTGCCCGGCACGGTCAGCAGCTGCGGGGTGATCGCCCTGGGCAGCGGCACGGCGGGCACCAGCTCCAGCTCGTACCCTCTGGCAGGCACGAGGCGGGTCTCCAGGCCGCGCTCCGTGCCCATGCAGGTGATGCCGATGCCCTGGTCGTATTGGCGCAGCGCGTCCGCAAGGGCTAGTGCGGGTTCGATGTGCCCGGCCGTCCCGCCACCGGCGAGGACCACCCTCATCTCGGTCACTCCCTAACGTCTCGCTCTGCCTCTGGTCATAGCCCCCAGGCCAAGCCAGCTTAGGGCCCGGACGGCCGCTCCGGGGCCACGCGCGGCCAGCGCCTCCCGCGCGCCCGGCTCGCGTTTAGCGAAGGACAGCAGCATGCCGAGCGCCGCCAGCGTGGGCAACAGCGCGGAGCCGCCGTACGACACCAGGGGCAACGGGATGCCGGTGATGGGCAGCACGCCGATGACCGCGCCCATGTTAACCACGGCCTGTCCGACGACCCAGGCCGTGGCGGCGGCGGCGGCGAGCCGCACGAACGCGTCGTTGACCCGGACCGCGACCCGCAGCCCCGCATACCCCAGCAGCCCGAACAGCGCCACCACGACCAGCGTTCCCATCAGCCCCAGCTCCTCGCCCAGGATGGCGAAGATGAAGTCGCTCTCACCGTGCGGCAGCCAGCTCCACTTCTGCCTGCTGCTGCCGAGCCCGAGCCCGAACCAGCCGCCCGAACCCATCGCTATCTGCCCCTGCACGGCCTGGTAGCCCGCGCCCTGCGCCTCGGCCCAGGGGTCGAGGAAGGCGCCGATGCGGGCCATCCGGTACGGCTCGATCTTGATCATGATGACCGCGGCGAGCACGGCGAGCGCCAGGATGCCGCCGAACAGCTTCACCGGCGCTCCCACCACCCACAGCAGCGACAGGAAGATCATGAACAGTACCAGGGTGGTGCCGAGGTCGCGGCCGAGCATGACCATGACGGCCAGGATCGCGGTGCCGGGCATGAGCGGGATGAGCATCTGCCGCCACTCGATGCGCCCGGCCCGCGCCCTGCGCGCCAGCAGGTCGGCTCCCCACAGGGCCAGGCCGAGTTTGGCCGGCTCCGAGGGCTGGAGGTAGAAGATGCCGAGGTCGAGCCAGCGCTGCGCGCCCAGCTCGGACTTGCCGATGAACAGCACCATGACCAGTGCGATGATCGACAGCGCCATCAGCGGGTAGCCCGCCCAGCGGAAGATCTTGTGCGGCAGCCGCGAGCACGCCCACATGAGCGGCACGCCGAGCGCGGCCGACATCGACTGCTTGATGAACCAGTAGAACGGGCTGCCGGTCTTCTGCAGCGCCTCGATGCTGGAGGCCGACAGCACCATCATCAGCCCGAGCGCCAGCAGCAGCCCGCTGCACCCGATGATCAGGTAGTAGGTGGTCAGCGGCTTGCCGAGCAGCTCCTTCAGCGCGGCGAGCTGCTCCCGCAGCCATCCGGACGGCCCCTCGACGTCGGCCTCGGTCGCGCGTTCCCCGGTGGTCGTGCTCACGTCCGCCGCCCCAGCCCGCGGACGGCTCGCGCGAAGGCCTCCCCTCGCGCCGGGTAGTTCGCGAACATGTCCAGGGACGCGCCCGCGGGCGACAGCAGCACGGTGTCCCCGGGGGTGGCGAGCCTGGCGGCTTCGGTCACGACGCGGTCCATCACACCAGTGTCTTGGTCGGCGATGTCCACGACGGGGACATTCGGCGCGTGTCGCGCGAGAGCTTCGGCGATCCTGCCTCGGTCCACGCCGAGCAGTACCGCTCCGCGCAGCCTGGGCGCGGCCTGGCGCACCAGCTCCTCGACGTCCGCCCCCTTGAGCTGGCCGCCCGCGATCCAGACGATCGACGGATAGGCCGACAGGGCCGCGGCGGCGGCGTGCGGGTTGGTGGCCTTGGAGTCGTCGACGTAGTCGACCTCGGCGACCCGTTCGACGTGCGTCATCCGGTGCGGGTCGGGGACGAAGTCGCGCAGGCCCTGGCGCACCGCCTCGGACGGCACGCCGACCGAGCGGGCCAGCGCGGCGGCGGCGAGGGCGTTGGCGACGTTGTGCGGCGCGAACGGCCGGACGTCGTCGAGCGTGGCCAGCTCCTCGGCGGCCTCCACCGGGTCGGCCACGAACGCCCGGTCCACCAGGAGGTCCTCGACCACGCCCAGCTGGCCCGGCCTGGGCACGCGCAGCGTGAAGCCCACGGCGCCGCGGTAGGGCGCGGCCAGGCGGGCCACGGCGGGATCGTCGGCGTTGTAGATCACGGTGCCCGCCCGCTCGTACAGGCGGGCCTTGGCCGCGGTGTACTCCTCCATGGAGCCGTGCCAGTCGAGGTGGTCGGGGGCGAGGTTGAGGATGGCGGCGGCGTGCGGGGCGAGCGAGCTCGACCAATGGATCTGGAAGCTCGACAGCTCGACCGCCAGCACGTCGTACGGCTCGCCCACGGCCTGCACGACGGGCAGGCCGACGTTGCCCACCGCGACGGCCTTGCGTCCGGCCGCCAGCAGCATCGCGGTGAGCATGCGCACCACGGTGGTCTTGCCGTTGGTGCCGGTCAGCGCCAGCCAGGGGGCGGCGTGCTCCGGACGCAACCGCCAGGCCAGCTCCACCTCGCCGACGACCTCGACGCCCGCCTCCACGGCGGCGGCGACCAGCGGGTGGTGCGGCGCCCAGCCGGTGGTGACCAGCCTGGTGACGCCCCTGGGCAGCTCCTTGGCGCCGAAGCGCACCTCCACGCCGTGCCCGGCCAGCTCGGACGCGGCCGCGAGCTGCCGCTCCCCCTGGACGGCCTCCACGACCACGACCCGCTCGCCGCGCCCCGCGAGCACCTTGGCGACGGCCGTGCCTGAGACGCCGAGGCCGGCGACACAGGTCAGGCCCGTCACCGAGGCATCCACTCGACGTAGAACAGGCCCAGGCCGAGCGCGGCGCAGAGCCCGGCGATCAGCCAGAACCGGACCACGATGGTGGTCTCGGCCCAGCCCTTCAGCTCGAAGTGGTGCTGCAGCGGCGCCATCCTGAACACCCGTTTCCCGGTCATCTTGAAGAACCCGACCTGGATGATCACCGAGAGCGTGATGATCACGCACAGCCCGGCGAGGATGATCAGCAGGAGCTGGGTGCGGGTGGCGATCGCCAGCCCGGCCAGCACGCCGCCCAGCGCCAGCGACCCGGTGTCGCCCATGAAGATCTTGGCGGGCGGCGCGTTCCACCACAGGAAGCCGATGAGCGCGCCGAGCACCGCGGCGGCCACCACCGCCAGGTCCAGCGGGTCGCGCACCCAGTAGCAGTTGGGGCCGAGCTGGTCGATGCAGTTGTTGCGCAGCTGCCAGTTGCCGATCAGCACGTACGCGCCGAGCACCACCCCGGTGGCGCCGCTGGCCAGGCCGTCGAGCCCGTCGGTGAGGTTCACCGCGTTGGAGAAGCCGACGATCATGATCAGCACCCAGACCGTGAAGCCCACGATGCCGATCGGCGGGCCGAAGTCGCGCAGGAACGACAGCCGGGGCTCGGCGGGCGTGATGCCGTACACGTTGGCCTGGCTGGTGACCATGACCGCGAAGATGGCGCCGACCACGAGCTGGCCCAGCGCCTTGGCGCCGCTGCGCAGGCCCAGGCTGCGCTGCTTGTAGATCTTGATGAAGTCGTCGAGGAAGCCGACCGCGCCGAGACCGGTCATCAGGAACAGCACGAGCAGCCCCGAGACGGTCGGGGGCTCGAGCCTCCCGAGGTGGGACGCCCCGTAGGCCAGCAGCGACGCCAGCACGATCACCGTGCCGCCCATGGTCGGGGTGCCGCGCTTGTCGTAATGCCCGGACGGGCCCTCCTCGCGGATCTCCTGGCCGTAACCGCGCCGCGAGAACAACCGGATGGCCAGGGGCGTTCCCAGCATCGACAGGATCAGTCCCACCGCACCGGCGATGATGATGTTGATCACTGCGCGGCACCTCCGAGCAGCAGCTCGGCCGTCCGCTCCAGGCCCATCGCCCTGGGGCCCTTGATCAGCACGACGTCGCCGGGCCGCAGCCACCCCGCCAGCTCGGCCGCCGCCGCCTCGGCGTCGGCGACGTGCACGATTCGGGTTCCGGGGGGCGGCGGGCCGCCGGGGCCGGCCTCCTGGGAGGCGGCCGCGAAGGCGCCGTCGAGGACGGGCCCGGCGTCGGGCCCCGCGACGATCAGGCCCGCCAGGCCCGCGCCGCCCGCCAGCCGGCCCAGTTCCCCGTTCAGCACGTCGCTCTCGTCGCCGAGCTCGCGGAGCGCGGCGATGACGGCGAAGCGCCGGCGCTCGCCGCCCAGCGCGGCCAGCGCCTGGAAGGCGGCCCGCATCGAGTCGGGGTTGGCGTTGTAGGCGTCGTTGACGACGGTGACCCCGTCGGGCCTGTCGGTGACCTCCATGCGCCACCGGCTGCGGGGCACGGCCTCCGACAGCTCCTCGGCGATGGTGGCGACGGGCAGGCCGAGCTCGTACCCGGCCGCGGCGGCGGCCAGCGCGTTCTCCACGGCGTGCTCGCCGTACAGCTTCAGCGTGACGGGCGCCGCGCCGGACGGCGTGCGCAGCGTGAACGAGGCGCGCCCGCGCGCGTCGACCGTGACGTCCTCGGCGCGGATGGCGGCGCCCTCGCTGCGGCCGAAGAGCGTGACGCGGGCGTCGGTGCGCGAGGCCATCTCGTTCACCAGCGGGTCGTCGGCGTTCAGCACGGCCACGCCGGTGCGCGGCAGCGCCTCGACGAGTTCGCCCTTGGCCTTGGCGATGGCCTCCTTGCCGCCGAACACGCCGAGGTGGGCGGTGCCGACGTTGAGCACGACGCCGATCTGCGGCGGGGCGATGCGGGTGAGGTCCTGGATGTGGCCGATGTTGCGGGCGGCCAGCTCCAGCACCAGGAAGCGGGTGTCGACATCGGCCCGCAGAACGGTCAGCGGGTGACCGAGCTCGTTGTTGAACGAGCCGGCGGGCGCGATGGTCGGGCCGATGCGGGCCGTCAGCCTGGCCAGGAGGTCCTTGGTGGACGTCTTGCCCGCCGAGCCCGTGACGCCGATCACGGTCGTGTCAGGCAGCGAGGCGGCCTGCACGGCCGCCAGGTCGGCCAGCGCGGCGGCGGCGTCGGGGACGATCACCGCGGGGGCGTCGACCGGCCGGGTGGCGAGCACCGCGACCGCTCCGGCCCTGATCGCCTGGGCGGCGTAGTCGTGGCCGTCGACCCGGCCGCCCCTGAAGGCGACGAACAGGGATCCCGGCTCGACCTGACGCGAGTCGATCACGACAGGGCCGCGCACCACGGCGCGGGGGTCGGCCATGCCGGACAGGGCGCCCGACGTTATCTCGGCGATCCTGGCCAGCGGCAACGGGATCATGCGTGCTTCCTGCTTTCCTTGCGTGCGTCGATCGCTTCGGCGACCACTTCGCGGTCGTCGAAGGGGATCACCTCGCCTGAAACGTACTGACCCTGCTCGTGGCCCTTGCCGGCCACGACGATCACGTCACCGCGCTCGGCCCGGCCGACCGCCAGGTCGATCGCGGCTGCGCGGTCAGGCTCAATGATCACATGAGCGCGGTCGTGCTGCGGAACGCGAAGCGCTCCATCCATCATCGCGGCCAGAATGTCCAGAGGGTCCTCGGAACGAGGATTGTCGCTCGTGAAAATCGCCACATCGGCGAGCCGGGCCGCGGCCTCGCCCATGACCGGCCGTTTGCCCTTGTCGCGGTCGCCTCCGCAGCCGAGCACGACGGTCAGCTTGCCGGAGGTGACCTCGCGCAGCGAGCGCAGCACCGACTCGACCGCGCCGGGCTTGTGCGAGTAGTCGACGACCGCCTGGAACTCGTCGTCGTCGCAGGTCACGCGCTGCATGCGGCCGGGGACTCCGGTGAGGGTGCCGACGCCGCGCACCGCGTCGGGCACCGGGATCCCGGCCTCGACCAGCGTGACGATCGCGCCGAGGGCGTTGGCGACGTTGAACGGGCCGGGCAGCGCGATCCGCACGTCCGCCTCGACGCCGCCGGGGCCCGTCACCCTGAACACGCTGCCGTCGGCGCCCAGCCGGACGTCCAGCGCCCGCCACAGCGCCTGCGGGTCGCCCGTGGCGGAGAACGTGGTCATCGGCACTCCGGCCAGGTTCAGCAGCTCGCGGCCGTAGCGGTCGTCGAGGTTGGTGACGCCGACGCGGCACAGCTCGGGCTGGAAGAGGCGCACCTTGGTCGCGAAGTAGTCGTCGAAGTCCTTGTGGAAGTCGAGGTGGTCCTGCGACAGGTTGGTGAACAGGGCGACGTCGTAGTGGACGCCGTCGACCCTGCCGAGCGCGAGCGCGTGGCTGGAGACCTCCATGGCGGCGGCGGTGACGCGCTGCTCGCGCATGAGCGCGAACAGGGCGTGCAGCTCGGACGCCTCAGGTGTGGTGAGTCTCGGCTCGAAGCGCAGCTCGCCCGCGTGGATCTCGACGCCGCCGACCAGGCCCGTGGTGTGGCCCGCCGCGCGCAGGCCCGCCTCCAGCAGGAACGTGATGGTCGACTTGCCGCTGGTGCCGGTGACGCCGAGCAGCTGGATGTCCTGGGCGGGCTGCCCGTACACCCAGGAGGCGACCTGGCCGAGCACGGCGCGCGGGTCGGGCACGATCAGCACGGGCAGCCCGGTCGCGGCGGCCTCGTCGCGGCCGTCGGGGTCGGTCAGCACCGCCGCGGCGCCGCGCGCCAGCGCCTCGCCGGAGAAGGCGGCGCCGTGGGCGCTGTTGCCCTTGAGTGCCACGTACAGGTCGCCGCGGGTGACCTGGCGGGAGTCGATGGTGACGCCGGTCAGCGCGGCGTGCGGCGACTGCGACGTGCCGGAGCCGGCATCGAGCATGATCGCCAGCCCGGCCAGTGGGCGGGGCGGGTTGGTCGTTGGACGCATAGAGGACGGGGGACGCACGGCGGCAGCGTACCTTCCCTGGTCACTGTCCGGCGCCCAGCCGCACCGGAGGCGCGGTGGAGCCTGTGGGAGGAATCTTCCTGCTCTTGATGGCGAACGTCATCACATCCTTGAACACGGGGGCCGCGATCTGCCCGCCGAAGTGGCCGTTCTTCGGGTCCTGCAGCACCGACAGCACCACCAGGCGGGGCGCGTCGGCGGGGGCGAACCCGACGAAGGAGGCCGTGTAACCGTCGTAACGGCCGAGCCGTTGATCGTAGCGGTTGGCGGTGCCGGTCTTGCCCGCCACCCGGTAGCCGGCGATGGCGGCCAGCTCGCCGGTGCCCTCGGCGCTCACCGCGGCCTCGAGCATGGTCGTGATCTCCTGGGCGGTCCTGTCGCTGACCACCCTGGTCTGCTTACCGGCAGGAGCCGGGACGAACCTGCCGTCCTTGTCGGTGGTGCCGGCGACGATCTGCGGTTCGATCCGGACGCCGCCGTTGGCGATGGTCTGGTAGACGCTGGCCATCTGCAGCGCGGTCACCGACACGCCCTGACCGTAGGCGACCGTGCAGCTCTGGCTGCCCGACCAGTTCTTGTAGTCGGGCAGCAGGCCCGCGCCCTCGTCGGGGACGCCGCCGCCGGGCCTGACTCCGAAGCCGAAGGCCTTGAGCATCTCGTACAGGCGCTGGCTGCCGACCTTGCGCGCGGCCATGACCGTGCCGACGTTGCTGGACTTGGCCATCGCCTCGCGGAACGTCATCGCCTCCGGCTTGTGCGCGTGGGCGTCGCGCAGCACCCGGTCGGCGCACCGGATGTTGTCCTTGACCTGGAAGACCGTGTCGGGGTTGACCAGCCCGGCCTCCATCGCCGCCGCGGCCGTGATCACCTTGTTGGTGCTGCCCGGCTCGAAGACGTCGGAGGCCGCCCTGTTGATGTAGGTGGCGGGCGGAGCCTTGCGCCAGTTGCGCAGGTCCAGCTCGGGGGCGTTGGCCATGGCGACGATCTGGGCGGTGCGGACGTCCATGACGATGACGGTGCCGCTGCTCGCGCCGGACGCCTTCACCTGCTCGGCGACGGACTGCTGGGCGGCCCACTGGATGTCGCGGTCGATGGTCAGCCGCACGTCGCCCCCGTCGACGGGGGCCTCGCGCTGGCTGGCCGTCATCGGGATCGGCTGGAGGTCGCGGCCCGTCTCGACGCGCTGCTTGCCGTCGCGGCCCGCGAGCAGGCTGTTCCTGGCCCGCTCCATGCCGCCCAGGCCGTTCTCGTCGTCGCCGACGAACCCGATGAGGCTGCCCGCCAGGTCGCCGGCCGGGTACATGCGGCGGTAGGTCTTCTTCGCCGTGAGCCCGGGCACGGTGGACTTGAGCAGCGCGCCGGCCTTCAGCGGGTCGACGTCCCGGGCCAGCAGCTGGTAGCGGGTCTGCGTACGCGCCAGTTTGGCGGCGACGTCCTGTTCGGACGTGCCGAGTTGCCTGGCGATTTCCGCGGCGATCTTCGCCCTGGCCGCCTCGGGCACCATCGTGGGGTCGATGGCGATCTCGCGGGCCTCCACGGTCAGGGCCAGCGCGTGCCCGTTGACGTCGGTGATGGAGCCGCGCTTGGCCGGGATCTCCTCCTCGTGCGTGCGCTGGACGGCGGCGGCGGCCTCGTAGACCTTGGAGTCGAGGCCCTGCATCTGGATGAGCCGGCCGGCGAAGATCGACAGGATGAAGGTCATGCCGATCAGGCCGATGTTGATGCGCCTGCGCGGGTTGCCCAGCCGCAGCACGAGCGGCGGCCTCGGGGGGCGCGGCGGCCTGCGGGGGCTTCGCGGCCCGTCGCCCGTTCTACGAGGACTCCGGCATCTCCATCTCGGGCATGGC